>NZ_JADBUE010000030.1:0-49057 GCF_020245805.1 Microcystis sp. M179S2
CTTGACTTGTTTCAGTTTTTCTATTAAGCTCAACATATATTTGAAAGGTTGGCGGTCACTTCTCATTTTACCTGATAGTGATCGCTTTTACTTTTGATATTCTGATGGGAGAATGAAACAGCCCTAGGGGGTTGGGGGGGGCCACACCCTGCCACCACCGAAAAGCTTTTTGCCGCAAACCCTAACTAGGATAACATCAAGGTTTCAGCTTATTGCCATAAGTTTAGCTACTTGGGTACAATGGTTACTAAAATCTGATAGGAGGTTGGTGGAGTCGTTGTAGTCGTAAACACGAATAAAATTTGGTTATTAGTAAGGGGATCGATGTTTGTAGGTAAATTGCTGCTATTAGAGGTATATACGTCTACGGTTTGATCTTGAGCGTTTTCATAGACATTACGCAACCCATTCACAGAAACCATAATGCCATCTCCAGCATCTGCCAGAACAGGTGAACCGAAAGCTCCTTCCGGTTTCCCGGGCAAATATTGGTCAGGTGCAGTAACAACACCGCAGGAAGAACTGAATTTACAAGTTCCTCCTGTAATAACTTCAGCTGTAACAGTTGCCGGCACGGTAACGATGGGTAGAGTTGGTTTGATAGCCCCGCCACCAGGTTTCTGATAAAAAGGAGGAGTAGGGGTGGTAGTAGGGGTGGTAGTAGGGGTGGTAGTAGGGGTGGTAGTAGAGGTGGTAGTAGAGGTGGGGCTTCCGAGGCAATATAAAGATGATTCACAGATAACTCTGGGGAAAACGCTGGTGCTGACAGAGTATTTAACTTTATCTTTATCGGTATCTCCAGTAGTGAGGTTTACCTGAGCGTTGGCATTCAAAATCACTTGATTACCATCCTCGTGAACACAGGCAAAAAAACCGTCCACAGTACTGCTAGGGGCGACGATTAGGTTAAAATCCGTAGGACAGTTGGGGTCATTAACAGTCTCTGCTAACATATCGGTGACGGGGGAATGTTGCCAAGGAACCTTTACATTTGCGGGGGTGGTGTAGTTGCCATTAGCGTCCAAGTTTGGACCATAGCGCCACAAGACTAGACCGGTCAAGCTATCTTCAGTCTGACTGTTTTGGGTATAGTAAACGATCTGTTCATTGAGCGGAGCCTGACTGGGATTGTTGGGGTCGGGAATTTGGAAAGCAAGAACTGCTTTCGCTCCTTCGGGTACTTTAGTACTCGTGATCTTTGTTTCAGAATTAGCGATAATTCTTGCTCGTCTCACTTCATCTGAAACAAACTCTAGAGTACGATTAAGATTATTCCGGATTTCACTATCGGCATTGGCTCGATAGTTACTTCTGAGCAGGTTAATCAGGCCATTTCCGGCCACCAAGACGGCAATCAGCATCATCAAACCTGCCAGTAAGACTTCTGTAATCGTGAAACCCGCTTGCAGACGACGATGAGCGGATTTTTTCTGCAAACGACCCAAGTGATTGATGTACTCTAAATAAAAACGCATAGCTTTAACCTGTCCCGATTCCCATTTCATATACTTGCCTAAATATTTAACATTTATTGCAGTCACAGAGATTTTATTAAACTATCGGTCAATCAAGTCGAAAAGGGTTTTCGGAAACCAGTGAAAATTTACTACTACCTACTTCCTTGACAATTTCCCCAGAAAACTCCCGATCAAAAATGTCTTGACCTAACTAACTTCACCGCTAACTACACAATAGACCGAGAAAATCCTCTAGATAGTGATTTAGGTATGGCCAAAAATGTGATTTTGTTCACAGCTATTAATCGCTTTGGGGAGTAAGTGATTTTACAGGTGAGTTTGTACACTTGTATTAGTATAATTGTTGACCCTCAAGGATATAAGAAGGCACAAGGACTGGTTACAATCAAGGATGATTGACATACTCCCACCGTCAAGCTACGCTGTGACGGGGGATTCTTGACCTATCACTATCGTAAATTCCGTGCTTCGACGAGACAGCTTAGATTCTCAATGTCTCCATTAAACACCCAGAGGTCGGACTCTCCCCCCCCCCTTGCCCCTAGGGCTGTTTCATTCTCCCATCAGAATACCAAAAGTAAAAGCGAAACTGGCTCTACCGAACCTGTCATGTAAAACTATCAATAACTCATGCTTGTCAAGCTTGTATACTAAGGCTTTGAGTTTTTGTTAAATTGATATTTATCAACTTTAGAGCATTGCCAGGCAGAGAGGGAGCTTGAGGAATTTTCTACAGTGTAAGTTCGGAAGAACCAATAAACTAATGTCCCTTGACTACACCATAAATCAAATTCTCCTGCTTTAAAACCATCGCTGAACTTGATTTTACGTCCCTCATCAGATAGTTGGTAGCCTGTTAGTTTGTATTCAACCGAACGGCTAGGCTTTTTGAACCGAGGAAACCCCTTTTTCCCTGGTATCTGGGCATCGACAATTCTGGTAAAACCTAGTAATTGATTGCCAGGCTCTATCCGCAGCCGATTGACGAGCCTGAGAGTTTAATTTATTAACCCAAGGGGTCTCTTTATTGTTAGCTAGTACAGCACAAAGCTTTTGGAGATCATTACGGGTTGTACCCTTATTGTCCATCCAATAACGAACACAAGAGTTACGCACAAACTGAGATGTCCTAATTGCTTCATCTAGTCTCTGGTATTGTTCTGGTGTCCCGTTTTTTAACATCGTGCTTCGCGGTTAATATCCTGGTCGGCTCTCATCCCCCGCAAAGGTTGATGTCTTGTCGAAAAATTTAGCGGGGGTATTCATCCGACATTTAAGGTAAGTGATTTTACAGGTGAGTTTTCCGTACATTTGTATTAGTATAATTGTTGAGCCTCAAGGAGATAAGAAGGCACAAGGACTGGTTACAATCAAGGATAAGTAATTTTTCGATCGATATCATCTAAAAATAATCATGCGTCTCTTACACACCATGCTCCGGGTCAATAACTTGCAGGAATCTCTACAATTTTACTGCGATGTGCTAGGAATGAAGTTACTGCGCCAGAAAGACTATCCCAATGGTCAATTTACCCTCGCTTTCGTCGGTTATGGCGATGAGGCTAATCATGCTGTCATCGAACTGACCTATAATTGGGGAGTCGATCGCTATGAAGTCGGTAATGCTTACGGTCATATTGCCCTGGGCGTGGATGATATCTATAGCACCTGTGAGAAAATTAAAGTTCTTGGTGGCAATGTCACCCGGGAACCGGGCCCGATGAAACACGGTTCTACGGTGATTGCTTTCGTGGAAGATCCTAATGGTTACAAGATCGAGTTAATTCAACTAGGAACCCAAGGTACTGCCGTGGCTACGGCTTAATCAAAAGCTTATGACTGTTGAAATTGAACGGAAGTTTCTGGTTAAAGGGGATTCTTGGCGATCGCTTGCGACCGGCAAGTTGTATCGTCAGGGATATATTCCTACCCAAGAGGGATTGACAACTGTGCGAGTTCGTGTAGTTGGAGATCGGGGTTATTTAACCATTAAAGGCAAGACTGAGGGCATTAGTCGGCTGGAATTCGAGTATGCAATTCCCCTAGAAGATGCGGCGCTCATGTTAGAAAACCTCTGTAAGAAACCTTTAATTGAAAAGATTCGTCATCGCATTTCTCTGGATAATTTAACTTGGGAAGTTGATGAATTTTTAGGGGATAATCAAGGTTTGATTATGGCTGAAATTGAGTTAGAACAAGAGGATCAAGTCATTACTATTCCTGATTGGATCGGCGAAGAAGTCACGGGAGATGAGCGATACTACAATATCAATTTACAGGAATATCCCTATAAAATGTGGTCATTGTAGTATGAATTTCTTTCGTGGTTAACTCTGGGTGGATACGGCTTTTTCTGATTCGTTTAGCTTATTCGTTACCCGTCGGAGAACGCCATTAATAAAGCGATAACCTTCATCATCAGAATAACGTTTTGCTAATTCGATTGCTTCATTAATCGCTACTTTTTGAGGTAGATCGAGATAGAGCATTTCTGCCACGGCAATTTGGAGGATATCCCGATCGATTCTTGGTAAACGATGTAGTTGCCAATCCACTAAAGCGCCGGTTAATTCCTGTTCGATTTCCGCACGACGACGATAGACTGTACCGATTAATTCTAGGGCATATTCCCGCACTTCGTACTGACTAGATAACTGGACAATTTCGGGAAAATCTATCACGGTTCCTAAACGATTAATGGCATTGTGAGTAAGAGAAATCGCTTCTTTTACCATGGTTTGGGCGCTTTTTAGATTTGTCGCCTTAGTATCACTAGCGAGAATCCGTTCATTACCACGACTAATTTCGGCGGCGGCGGTTTCTAAGGTTTCTTGAATTTCCAGGGTTAAGGTTCTAACCGCGACTAAAATTAAATCGTTTAAAGTTTGCTGTTCTAGGTTTTCAGGATTGCCTTTAATCTGACTTAAACTCAAAAGGGCAAGTTCTCGAGCAATGCGGCGGGGTTGTTGACGGGGAGACATAGAAGTTTAGAAGTAGAGGAAAGAAAATTAGACAACTTTATTGATCGCTATTCGGTTGGGTTAATTTTTCTCGGCGATCAATCTTGACTTTCAGATCAATTCTTGACTGACTTCTATTCTAGCATAAAAGCTGCCAAGATTTAATTTTTCAGGTTTTAATTAGACAAAAGACAATATCTATCTTGAATCTCCCCTAATTTAGTCTCAGCTTCTTGAGCATTAATAGCTAATTGGGCAAACTCTAGAAAGCGTTTTAATTCCTTGCGTAATAAATTTCTTTCTACTTCCCAAGTTTCTCGATCTAAGGTCGGTGGCATAACAATCATATCAAATAAAGTGGCCTGTTTTTTATCGGGATGGGGTCGCAATATTCGCCCGCGACGCTGAATAAATTGTCGAGGATTACCACTACTAGCCAGAATGACTGCGTTTTGAATTGATGGCAGATCTACTCCCTCATCTAAACATCTAATTGCCACTAATCCTTGTAGATAACCCTCCTCAAATTGTTGGCGAATTTTTTCTCGTTCTTCTAGGGAAGTTTCTGCGGTGTAGGTGGCAACTCGATAACCTAATTGATTGCCTAATAAATGAGTAACTGCCTCTACTTGACGACGATAATTAGCAGTATAATTTTCCACATAACCATCCCCACAGTAAAATAAAGTATGATCCGTATCTAAACGCTCTTGCATCAGTTGTTGTAAAGCCTGTAATTTATTACTTGCTGAACCAACTAATCGTGACCTTTGCATTAACAAAGCGGTGAGGTTTTCATTAGCATTGAAATTACTATTTTTCTGCAAAGTCCAGCCGATTCTTTGGGTTAATTTTGCGTATAATAAAGCCTCACCGTCGGTTAACTCAACCAAGACTGGATAATAAAAATAATTGACTAAAGCTCCTTTACTAATAGCATCAGCTAAGGTAAATTCTGGTTGTAGAATTTGTCCAAAATAATCAAGAATAGCGTCGGTTCCTTCCTCATCAAAATATCTTTCAGGAGTAGCGGATAGAGCCAATCTTAGACCTAAAGAACGGGGTAATAATTCTTCTAATCGGGGGGAACCTAAATTATGTGCTTCATCACCAACGATTAAAGTTTTATCGGGAAAAAATTTTATTTGTGATTGAAACCCCTCGCTAATAAAAGTTGAGTTAGTAGTTAAAATAGTGACAAATTTTTGATTACCCGCTTGCACATTATATAATTCTGTGGCTAGTTGACTTTGCCATGTATGGACACTTTCGTAGGCTAAAATCGGTTTAAGATTAAATTTTTCCGCTTCTCGTTGCCATTGATTGACTAGGTGACGATAGGGGCAAATTACTAATAATACTTGCAGTTCTATCGCTTGGTAAAGTTCCATGGCAATAGCTAAAGCAGTAATAGTTTTACCGCTGCCGGTGGCCATTTTTAAAGTTCCCCGTCCCCGATTACGAAACCAACTGATAATCGCTGTATTTTGGTAGTCTCTCAATTCTAAATCGGGGGGAATTCTAGGAATACCAGAGGGATTAACTCGATAGAATCCTCGCAATTCAGCAACTTGTCTGAGCTTGCGGGAACTGATAAAATCTCTAGTTATTTTTTCCCAATCTATCCAGCAACTATTCATAGGACCTCTTGTAAAAATCAAAAATTGTTGTTAGGATTCGGTCGTCAGGATTCGGTCGTCAGGAGATTGTTTTTATTTAGGGTTTGCTGTTCGCAAGAGGTTTATACTAAATCCTGTTTAAAAGGTATAGTCATTTCAGATAAGTCTGATACAGTCTAGACCGACAAAGTCCTTAGGAACTCTGGGATTGATCTTCTCAATCTTAATTGAAATGACTATATAGGGGAGCAGCGGAGCGCCGGAGTAGGGAGAAACAATCCATAGCTTGGAAGTTCATCACACTATTAAAAATAGTTTTTGTATAAGCTCAAAAATAGCAAAAAGCCAAAAAGCTAAAAGCTAAACGTTGCTACCTATACAATTGGGATGGACTAAAAAGACCATCCCACAGCTGTCAAACCACTCTTAACTGTTATCCTAGAAACCTAGGGAATGATTGAGATAATTTACCTGGTCGCTACTTCTTCTTTTTGGGGAGTATTTTGCCGAAGTTTTTCTTGATCTTTGCGACGTTTTTTAGCATAAAGTTGGATTGTCACCGCCATTAATACCACTAAAGCTACAATTAACCAAGTGGTCAAATCGAGGGGTAATTGATTCTTAAATACTGCCAAAAGGACAATAACTACCAATAACAGGGTTGGTGCTTCATTTAACGCCCGAAATTGCTGTCCCGTCCAATTACATTCCCCTTTTTCTAGCTTTTTCATGATGCGACCACAGTAGAAATGATAGAGCAGTAAAAGAGCCACAAAGGATAATTTAATATGTAACCATCCCGATTTTAAAATTTCCGGTTCTGTGGAGATTAAACCGATCGCCATGGCCACGGTGACAATCATCCCCGGTGTGGTAATGATATTGTAGAGTCGCTTCTCCATGATCTCGTATTGTGCTTTCAGAATAGCTTGTGCGGGTTCCGTTTCTGTTGCTGCCTCCGCGTGATAGACAAACAAACGTACCAAATAAAATAGTCCCGCAAACCAAACAACTACCCCAATCAGGTGAAATGCTTTAAACCAATAGTAAGCCATAGTCTATATTGTGATGTGAGTCCCGAATTACTTAGTCTAAGAGTTATCCATACTTTCCCAGACTATCCCTATACAAAAGTTTAGACGGAAAATAGGGGTTGGCGAGAGTGGGAATTATGAATTGGGTAGTGGGGTAGTGGGGTAGTGGGGTAGTGGAGAGCATTTGGCTGAAATTTCCCTAAACCCCTAAATCCCTATCACCCTATCTCCTGACTCCTGACTCCTAACCCAATGTTGGACAAAGATAAGCAAAAATTATTTATTGACTCCAAAAACTTGAGAATATTTAAATTAACATTCCGCAATATTTACAAATTCTTAAGAATTAATTGAGAAAGATTTTTATTTAACAACGATGTTATGATAGTTACAGCGATTTGATAGAATTTCATAATGGGTTGCTTGGTACTTTTTTGGGCAGCAACGGTTGAAACCCTTACCACACCTAGAAGGTCATCCTAATTAAGACAGGTAAATGAGTCAATTTCACCCACAACGATGATCTTTTTTTTGTGTAGTTTTATTGCAAAAAAAAAGTTTTTTTGACAAAAAGCACAAAGTATGATAGGGTCTAGCGTATTTCTAGCTGCGAGTAGTGATCAGATACGAGTTACAGCGTTTCTCAGATAGATGAGGTTCGTTCTTGCATCTAAAATACTTGATTAGCAAGGGTTAGTCTGTACCTCACCTTGACGGGAAGGGCTGTAAGCTAAGACGTATTTAAATCGCTTATTCTTAGATTAGCCGAATCTCCCCCAATCCCTTTACTGTTGCCTTTTGCAAGAGTGCCTCTTGCCTCGTCTCAACAAGCAATTTAAATTACGAACAGCTTATGAGTTCACTGATTACTGATTACTGTTCACTGATAACTGCTGTAATGCCCTATTTTGACCCCGTAACCTCGGTTTATATTCATATTCCCTTCTGTCGTCGGCGCTGTTTTTACTGTGATTTCCCGATTTTTGTCCTTGGTAATCGCACCAATCCGGCGACTTTTCCCCCTGTGGTGGAGTATGTGGAAATATTACAAGAAGAAATTAGCCTTAGTCAGGGGACGGGGAAACCCCTAGAAACAATTTTTTTTGGGGGGGGGACTCCTTCCCTGTTACCTGTGGAATTATTAGGAGCAATTCTGGATACTTTAGCCAAAAAGTTTGATTTTGCCGCCGATATAGAGATTTCTATGGAGATCGATCCGGCTACCTTTAGTTTAGAACAATTACAGGGTTATCTTAGCGCGGGAGTCAATCGGGTTAGTTTAGGAGTACAGGCTTTTCAAGAACCATTATTACAGGTTTCTGGTCGATCGCATACTGTTAAGGATATCTATCAGGCAGTGGAATTAATTCAGGGATTGGGAATAGTTAACTATAGTTTGGATTTGATTTCGGGATTGCCACAACAAACCCTGACAGATTGGGAAAATTCCCTAGAAAAAGCGATCGAACTGCAACCGGCCCATCTTTCCTGTTACGATTTGGTCTTAGAAGCGGTTACTCCTTTCGGTAAACAGTATCAACCGGGGAAAACACCCTTACCCGATGATGAAACCACCGCAAAAATGTATGTTTTAGCCGGTGAAAAACTAACTTTAGCCGGTTATCAACATTACGAGATTTCTAACTATGCCAAACCGGGTTATCAATGCCGACATAATCGAGTTTACTGGGAAAATCGTCCCTATTACGGTTTTGGTATGGGGGCTGCTAGTTATCTTCATCAACAACGTTTTACCCGTCCGCGCAAAAGTCGCGACTATTTCGCTTGGGTAAAAGAAGGCTGTCAGATTGACGTGGAGAAAAATAGTTTGATTGATGATCTTCTCGAAACCTTAATGCTAGGGTTAAGGTTAGGGTCAGGGGTGAGTTTACCTGCCATTGAAGCTAATTTTGGTTCGGAAATCAAAAAAGCAATTTTAGAGGTCTTAGAGCCGCATAAACAGCGTAATTTAGTAATAATTGAGGGGGATAGCAGGGTCAGATTAAGCGACCCCGAAGGTTTTTTGTTTTCTAATCTAGTTTTAACCGATTTATTCGATCGCTGGCAATAGTTAGAAACTATATTTTACTAGCGATAATGGATAGCTAACCAAATACAAGGGGGATTATTGCTAGTAAATTCGACGCGATGTTTTTGGTGAGGAGGAATCAGCAGATAATCCCCCGCTTGCAGATTAACTTGGCTGCCATCTTCATAACTAATCTCAGCGAATCCCTGTAATAAAATCACCCATTCAAACTCAGATTGATCGTACCATTGACCCCGGGGAGTGGTTTGACCAGTGGAAATAATTCTTTCCAGACGAATAGCCTGACTTTGGGCCAAAATTTCCAGAATTTCTCGGTCGGGAATTAGTTCAGGTAAATCAAAAATTGAAGCTGCTATCATTAGTTATGATCCCTTTCTGGATGAAAATCTTTAATCACCGTCGGTATTGCTGTTAAAATTTTCTCAACGATATGAGCAGGTGTATCTAGGTCAGAAACAACAATCCGAAGATCTGCTTCTGCATAAAGTCCTCGTCTTTGTTCTAATAATAATTCCAGTTTACTTTCTAAATCAGTGGACTCCAGCAGGGGACGAGAGGTATCTTGTTTTAAACGTTTAACCAAGATTTCTAGGGGAACATCTAACCAAATCATTAAACCGTGACGAAGATAACTCCAATTCATCGGTTTTAAAACCATCCCTCCCCCGGTGGCAATCACAGTTTTAGTCAGAGAGGATAATTCGGCTAAAACTTGGGTTTCTAACTCCCGAAAAGTCGCTTCTCCCTCGTCGGCAAAAATTTCCCTGATTTTCTTTCCTGCGACCCTTTCTATTAATATATCTGTATCAAAAAAACGATATTGTAACCGTCGGGAAAGCAACTCTCCCAGGGTGGATTTGCCGGCCCCCATCATTCCTAGCAAAAAAACACTTAATCCCCGTAAGGAGTTAAAATCCGTTGAATTGTCCATATGTAGTCCTCGCTACTCAGGGATGATTTTTTGATAAGCATTTAGGAGTAAAAACCCGCAGATGGAATCAGAAAATCTTCTCAGAACCCCCATTGACACCGACATCGTGTCAGAATCTGGATAACCATGATACCATCTTGGTAATTAATCGACAAAATCAGCTTGATTAATCTAATCAAGTGGTGTGGGGAGTGTGAACACAGGAGTCTAAAATTCATGTCCAATCAACCAGCAAACTTTCCGGGTAACAGAAATCAACTCAAACCGATTAAAGTCGGGGTTATCGGGGTCGGTAACATGGGACAACACCATAGTCGCATCCTGAGTTTATTAAAAGACGTGGAATTCGTCGGGGTGGCCGATGTCAACGTCGAAAAGGGACTGGAAACTGCCAGTAAATACCGAGTCCGTTTTTTTGAAAATTATTTAGATCTCTTACCTAGGGTAGATGCGGTTTGTATCGCTGTCCCCACGCGGTTACACCATCGAGTCGGGATGGACTGTCTGCAAGGGGGAGTACATACCTTGATCGAGAAACCGATCGCCGCTAGTATTAGTGAAGCGGAATCTTTAGTCAATGCGGCAGCCGATCACGATTGTATTCTGCAAGTGGGTCATATCGAGCGTTTTAATCCCGCTTTCCAAGAGTTATCGAAGGTCTTGAAAACCGAGGAAATTTTAGCGATTGAATCCCATCGCATGAGTCCCTATTCCCAACGCGCTAATGATGTGTCGGTGGTGTTAGATTTAATGATCCACGATATAGATTTAATTTTAGAATTAGTCGCCGCTCCCGTGGTGAAATTAACCGCTAGTGGTAGTCGCGCTGCCACTGATTCCGGTTATCTCGATTATGTCACTGCAACCCTTGGTTTTAGTAATGGAGTAGTGGCTAATTTAACCGCTAGTAAGGTGACTCATCGCAAGATTCGCCGTTTAGCGGCCCACTGTAAAAATTCTCTCACGGAAGCGGATTTTCTCAACAATGAAATCCTCATTCACCGGCAAACCACCGCTAACTATAGCACCGATTACGGTCAAGTTCTCTACCGTCAAGATGGTTTAATTGAAAAAGTTTATACCAGCAATATTGAACCTCTACACGCGGAATTAGAACATTTTGTTCATTGTGTGCGCGGTGGGGACCAACCTTCTGTCGGTGGGGAACAAGCTTTAAAAGCTTTACGATTAGCTAGTTTAATCGAACAAATTGCCCTTGATGGTCGCGTTTGGCAACAATCGGACTGGAATTATCAATATCTTAATTCTCCCGTGATTACTGCTTCTTAATTGTTTCTACCCCGATTCTTTAAGTGAGAGAATTGGGGTGAGGAACCAAAATTAGTTATTTTGAGAACTTTCCCAACATTTTTCTGAGGATTTTTTTCCACACCATTGACTTTCACAGGGAACTCCATCAGCGTCTCCATCCATTTTGACATTGGGGCAATTTCTCAAGAAAAAAGTCGCTTCTGCACAGGAGGTCATCTGGGAACAGTGAGTTCTACCATCGCACCGAAACTGTGGAGAAGGACTAGGTTTTTTCTGGGGAGTGGGACGATTATTGTTGTTAGCTACGGCTAAATTATTGAGGGTTTGATTGCCAGAAATTGGTGATTTTATTGATATTTGTTCGCTCAGAAAAGACAGAATTAAAATAACAATTACTTTTTTCATAAAATGCTTGCCTGATTCTCTGCTCTTATCATAGTACCAAATAGGATACAGGATAATAAATCAGAGTTATTCCCAGGTAAACGTTTGGGGGGGGTCAAGCAGCCAGTGGCACTGACTCTTCCGATTATTTGTTAGTATATGCAGAAAAACACCATGAAAATTAGCCCTAACGGACAAATCACTATTCCCCCTGATATTCAAGAAAAGCTTGGGTTGTTACCCGGTACAGAAATCCAGCTGGAAGTGATTGGGGATATCTTGCAAATTCGCAAGCCTAGAACCCTAAGCCGGGGAAAGCAACTGATTGCCGCTATCCGTGGCAAAGCAACTAGCCGTCTAACAACCAACGACATCATGCAAGCGACCCGTGACTCATGACCGACATTCTGGTGGATAGCAACGTCATTCTTGATGTTGTAACCGAAGACCCGCAATGGTTTGAGTGGTCGGCTCAAATGCTCACAAACTATGCGGAGCAAGGAAATTTAGTGATTAACCCAATTATTTATGCAGAAATCTCAATCGGGTTTAATCAACCCGAGGAGGTGGAAGCAGCCCTACCAGAAGACTTCTTTCGCCGAGATTCTTTACCATATACTGCAGCTTTTTTAGCAGGACAAAGCTTTTTGGAATATCGTCGTCGTGGAGGTGAGCGACGTTCTCCCTTACCGGATTTCTACATCGGCGCTCACGCTGCTGTCACTGCCATGCCCCTACTAACGAGAGATGTCAACCGCTACCGAACTTACTTTCCCTCAGTCTTGCTGATTACACCTTAGACAATTCGGTTAAATAATTGGTTATTTTTTCTTGCTCATGCAAATAGTACAAAATTATTGCATAAACTTGTTCTAAGCTCAAAGATGAGTAAGTTTTGGCAATTTCTTCAGGTGTTTTAAGTAGGGAGGCACAATTATTTGTAGGATGGGTTAGCGGTAGCGTAACCCATGCGGGCGTTGGGTTTCATGCTTCAACCCAACCTACGTTCTGAATTTAAAAAATAAGCTTGCCTACATATCTAAGTTATTCCCCGTTTCCTATTCCCTGTATTTAGAGTAAAATTTCCCTGTGTTGAATTGCTAATTTATGGGCGGGAAAACCTTCGTACTCGGCTAAAGTTTTCGTGGTTTCTTTTAACTTTTCAAAGCCTTCAGGGGTGACATAAGCCAAAGTAGAGCGCTTGAGAAAATCATAAACCGAAACCGCCGAATAGGAACGGGCAAAACTTCCCGTCGGCAGCACAGCATTGACTCCGATGGCGTAGGTAGCCATAGAGGAAGGAGTATGATTTCCCAGGAGAATTTCGCCAGCATTTTTAATCTTGCCCAGAATGGCAAAAGGATTACTAACTAAAACCTCTAGATGTTCCGGGGCGTACTCATTGACAAAATCGAGGGATTGCTGCAAACTATCGGTTAAAATTATGCCCCCATAGGCGGCTAAACCCGCCTCACAGAATTCCCGTCGCCAATCCGGGAGTTTTTGCAGGTATTCCTGTGCATATTCACTAGCAGCGATCGCTAAATCTTCACAGTGGGTGACTAATAAAGCCGCCGAATCCGCCCCGTGTTCCGCTTCAATTAATAAATCCAAGGCCGCTAAACGGGCATCGGTGGACTCATCGGCCAAAACTATCGACTCACTTGGACCGGCCGGCAAACCCACATCCACAGTACCGAACAGTAACCGTTTGGCCGCCGCCCCATAGACGCTGCACGGACCGGTAATTTTGTCAACCCTTTTGATATTTTTTGTTCCCAAAGCCAAAGCGGCGATCGCTTGTACGCCCCCTAATTTATAAATTTCTCTGACTCCAGCCATCTGCGCCGCCACCAGAGAAACGGGTTCGACGTTGCCCTGTTTATCGGGGGGAGTGCAAACGACAACTCTTTCCACTCCTGCCACCATTGCCGGGATGGCTAACATTAACATCATCGAGGGAAAAGCACCGCGGCCCCGGGGAACGTATAAACCCACATTGGGGATAGGAGAGATTTTTTCGCCGGCAAAGACACCGGTTTCAATTTCTGCCAGTAGTGTTTCTTCCGGCATTTGGCGACGATGTACCTCTTGAATATTCCGGAAAGCCTGTTCAATGGCAGTTTTTACTTCCGGTTCAATTAACTGAAAAGCCCGCTCAAATTCTGCCTCGCTGACTTTGATATTTTCTACCGTCGCACCTTCGTAGTCAAAACGCCGCACATAGTCCACAACGCCGGCATCCCCCCGTTCGCGGATGGTTTCTATGACCGTTTGAGCGACTTTGAGGGCGTTATCAATATCTAACTCGGCTCTTTTCTGAAGTTTTGCCCGTTCCGCGCTACTTAATTGCGAAAGTTTTAATATTCTAACCACTATTGCTGCTCCTACTGCCCCCCGTCCTCTCAAGAATAACGGGGAATCTGAATCTTTATTTTTATTGTAACCTTTGGGGGAGTGCCGGCTTTTCAGTGATCAGTAAACAGTAACCAGTAATTTGTTAAGCTAAAAGCTTTATTGCCAGATTCTTTCTCTTGCCTCTTGCCGACCGCCCCCTGCCTCCTTGGGTATAATGCAGATCATGTTTAAGCTCTCTTGCTGTTCTATAAATGCGATCGCTCTTGGTTTATTATGGGGGGCGATTGGTCCGGTGTGGGCAGAAACGGAGTTAGACCTAGACCCGAAAATTCGGCAAGAAAGCCCGGTTTTAGAGCGTTGGTTAGAAAAAATACCCGATATCGCCGAAGATATTCGCCGCGATCCTAGTTTTCGCACTCGTATCCGTTTAGGATATGCAGAGTTTCCTTCTAGCGATAATTCCAGTGGCGTGATTTTGGGGGTAGAAGATGTGTTTTTCGGTCAAACCAGTTTAACCCTAAGCGGCGATTATCAGACGGCTTTTAACGGCAAAAGGACGGCAATAGGAGCCAATTTACAATACTATCTCCTCCCTTTGGGTGATTATGTCAATCTGGCTCCCATGGTGGGCTATCGTTACATTCAGACAGAAAATTACAGCACCGATGGGCTTAACTTAGGATTAAAGCTCAAATTAGCCCTTTCTCGCACGGGGGCAGCAGATATCACCGTCAGTCAGAGTTTTATCTCACCGGGGGGTGCTAACGAGGTGGGATTGACTACTCTTTCGGTTGGTTATGCGATTACCTCTAATTTACGTTTAGCCGCCGATATTCAAGCCCAAAATTCCCGCGCCCGTAAAGATAGCTCCCTAGGAATTTTACTGGAATGGCTGCCCTAATTGGGGTTTGCGGCAAAAAGTTTTTCCTGGGTGTGGGGTGTGGGGTGTGGGGTGTGGGGTTTTACCGATAAAAACTCACACCTGATAACTGATAACTGATCACTGATAACTGATTAGGTACTAAAGTATTTAGCGGTGGGGTGATAGGTGATAATGGCGGTGGTGGATTGTTCTGGGTACAATTGTTCGCTTTCGTCCATAGACATCCCAATGCGATCGCATCCTAACAGAGCTAGTTGCTTGTATTGATCCTGAATATTGGGACAAGCGGGATAGCCGAAACTATAGCGAGAACCCTGGTAACGCTGTTGCAGTATATCGCGGATATTATCGGGATCGAACTCTGCGAAACCTAACTCGCGACGGATGCGGGTGTGGGTCCATTCGGCCATGGCTTCGGCGGTTTGGACAGCCATGCCGTGATAATAGAGGTATTCGGTGTATTGGTTGGCATCAAAGAGAGATTTAGCGTATTCCGTGGCGATTTCCCCCACTGTCACCGCTTGCATCGGGAAAACGTCGATCATACCGGATTCCTGCGGGGCGAAAAAGTCAGCAATACAGAGACGACGAGCGGATTTCTGGCGAGGAAACTCAAAAATGGCGATCGGTTGCAGATTTTCGGGTTTTTCGCCCGCTTCTATCGATTCGGGATCGTAAATTAACAGGGAATTACCGGACGACTGACAGGGAAAATAACCATAAATTAATGTGGGGTTTAGTAAATTTTCCTTGACAATTTTCTCTTTCCATGCTGCCAGAATTGGATGAACTTTTTCCTGTAAAAACTGGTCGTATTCCTGCTTCGATTGGCTTTTGGGTTTGCGGAATTGCCATTGACCGACAAATAAAGCTTGTAGGTCTAAATACCAGAAAACCTCCTCGATGGGAATTTCTGCTGCTGTTAATATTTTAGTACCCCAGAAGGGCGGTGTTGGTCGGGGAATATTAACTTCCACCGCTTCCGAACGACGGGTATCAATAACTAATTCTTTGTCCAGGGTGCCATCGGTAAAAATAGTATCGGGATTAACCTCTAATTCTTCTGCGACAACCGGGGTTTTTTCTGTCTCGGCACACTCCGCTAAAAAGCCTTTGCTATCATCCCATTGACCCCCAGCTTTAGCGGGCATTAATTTATCCATAAAATGCAGGTCAGAGAAGGCATCTTTACCATAGATAACCTGTCCCTTGTAGGTTTTTTGACAGTCATCATGGACAAATTTGGGAGTTAAAGCTGCCCCGCCAAGGATAACGGGAACGGTGATTCCTTTTTCGTTAAAAACCTCTAGATTTTCCTTCATAAAAGCCGTTGATTTCACCAATAAACCGCTCATAGCGATACAATCGGCTTTATGTTCTTTGTAGGCTTCGATGATATTTTCTACGGGTTGTTTAATGCCCAAATTAATCACCTTATAGCCGTTATTTGTCAAGATAATATCAACTAAATTTTTACCAATATCGTGAACATCCCCTTTAACTGTTGCGATAATAAAAGTCCCTTTGGCATTATTATCCCCCTCTTTTTTCTCCATAAAGGGTTCTAAAAAAGCAACAGCTGCTTTCATAGTTTGGGCAGATTGGAGAACAAAAGGTAACTGCATTTGTCCTGAACCAAATAACTCACCCACTACCTTCATCCCATCCAGGAGGAAAATATTAATAATATCTAGGGGTGGATAGTCCTGTAAAGCTTGCTTTAAAGCTTCTTCCAGTCCCAATCTTTCCCCATCAATAATATGCTGTTTTAAGCGTTCCTCCACAGGTAAATTAGCATTACTAGAGGGGTCTTTTTTAGTGGTTTTACCCGCAAATAATTCGGTTAATTTGGTTAGGGGATCATAAACACATATATCGCCATCAAAACGACGATTATCATAGATTAAATCTCGACAAATTTGCTGATATTCTGGTTCAATTTTTGCCAGAGGAAGAATTTTATTAGCGCTGACGATTGCCCCATCCATCCCCACCTGCATCGCTTCGTTGAGGAAGACGGAATTTAATACCTGACGCGCTGCCGGATTCAAGCCAAAGGAGATATTAGACACACCTAAAAGAATGTGACATTCTGGCAATTCTTGGCGAATTCGTCCCATTGCTTCGATGGTAGCCTTGCCATTTTCTCGGTCTTCTTCGATACCGGTAGAAATCGGTAAAGCTAGAGGATCAAAAAAGATTTCGTAGGGAGGAATTCCGTATTCTATCGCCGCATAATAGGCCCGTTTAGCTATCTGGAATTTTTTCTCGGCAGTGCGTCCCATTCCTTCTTCATCAATGGTTCCAATTACTACCCCTGCGCCGTATTTTTTCGCTAAATCCAAGACTTGATAAAAACGCGGTTCCCCGTCTTCGTAGTTAGTAGAGTTGAGGATACATTTACCCCCCGCTACTTTTAACCCCGCTTCCATTTTTTCCCATTCGGTGGAATCTAACATTAAAGGTAGGGTGACATTATTAACTAAACGAGAGGCTAATTGGTGCATATCGCGCACCCCATCCCGGCCCACATAATCGACGTTGACATCGAGAATATGCGCCCCTTCTTTTACCTGCGCTTTCGCCATCGATACTAAACTATCCCAGTCTTCAGCATTGAGAAGTTCCCGACATTTTTTAGAACCACTGGCGTTTAATTTTTCCCCGACAATAAGGAAAGAATTATCTTGAATATAGGGTTGGGTACTATAAATAGAAGCGGCGGAGGGTTCATAATGATAATGACGAGATTTCGGAGTTAACCCCTGACTTAGTTCCGCTAAAGCTTGGATATGGTCGGGACGAGTACCACAACAACCGCCGATAATTTGTACTCCCAAATCTTCGATAAAGTGCATTAAAGCCATTTTTAATTCTACGGGAGTGAGGCGATAATGCGCTTGACCGCCGACATTTTCCGGTAAACCAGCGTTAGGAATACAAGAAACAATAAAAGGGGAATTTTCCGAGAGATATTTAATATGGGGTTTCATTAAATCGGGACCAGTGGCGCAGTTAAGTCCCAAAATATCGATTTTATAGGGTTGTAAAATAGAGACAACGGCGTTAATTTCCGTTCCTACTAACATCGTTCCCATGGTTTCCATCGTCACTGAAACCATGAGGGGCAATCGTTGACCTTTTTGCTGAAATACTTCTTCAATAGCATTTAAAGCCGCTTTAATTTGCAGGACATCCTGACAGGTTTCTACTAATAATAAATCTGCCCCGCCATCGTACAGACCCTCTACCTGTTCCACATAGGCATTTTTGAGCGTATCAAAGTCAATATGACCCAAAGTGGGCAGTTTTGTCCCCGGCCCCATGGAACCCGCCACAAAACGGGGTTTTTCGGGGGTAGAGTATTTATTAGCGCAAGCTTTGGCCAGTTCGGCGGCGCTTTTGTTGAGATAATAGGCTTGATCGGCTAAATCGTACTCGGCTAAAACTATCGAGGTTCCCCCAAAGGTGTCGGTTTCAATCACATCCGCACCCACGGCTAAAAAGGCTTCGTGGACTTTCGCTACGGCGCTAGGTTTAGTATGGACAAGATACTCGTTACACCCTTCGTATTCTGCCCCACCAAAGTCCTCGGCCGTCAGATTTTGGCTTTGTAGGGAAGTTCCCATCGCCCCATCAAAGACGAGGACGGGATGCTTGGGGCCGTTGAGGTAGTCGAGAAAGGGGCTATTCATAGAGAGATTTACTGCTATAGCATTTTGAAAGTTTATTGTAATACGGTTACTAGAAATCTGCTATGGTCGGCATTTCAGTGATCAGTGATCAGTTATCAGCTTCTGAAGGCAAGAGGCAACAGGCAAAAGACAGAATCTGGCAATTCTCCCGGCTCCGGCGCTCCCATACAGTCTTAACAAGTAATTTAGATAGTCAACAGCCTAGCACCAGCGATCGAGAAAGCCAATCCATCTAATTTTGTAGAACTAGACGGGCTAAACCAACTCCGGGATAATAATTACCGAGAATTTGTTGATAATCTAGGCCTTTTTCCGCTAATTTATAAGCCCCAGTTTGACTCATACCGCGACCACCGTGGGCCCAAGCGACAATTTCATCGGTGGCAGCATAAAGAGACTCGACTACACCCCCTTTATAGCTGAGAATCTGCCCAGCAGTGGCATTAACCGCTTGGTGAGTCGATTGATACTCCGAGCGAATGCCTTTATATACCTGCCAGCGTTGGCTATTGCCCAGATGAAACCAAGCATTAGCGGGGCGGATTATATGTACTAGGGCGTAGGAACGAGCGGCGATCGCTTGTGCCTTTAAAGCGTGCATTGGCGCGGTGGAGTGCATTTCACTACCCACCACACTATAGAGATAGGCCTCTAAATTAACATGATTGACCACTAACAAGCGATCGCCTTGGGCGACAAGGAGGATTTTGCCCCGATACCAACTATCATCCACATAAACTAAACCATCGGCACTGGTGGGCTGCACAAAAATCACCTCTGGCAGCGATAAATCGCCCATTTTTAAGCCCTTGGCACTGGCAATGACCGGTAAACCCTCGTTAGTGGCAATCGTTTTTAAACCACGACCTTGGCGATCAGTGATCACCGCAGGTCCGTTAACTCCAATCAAAACACTGGCCACATCCCTTTTGATCGCCACGCGAATTTCTATGGCTGGCGGCGTATAATTAGCGGGAACCACTAAGGGTTGTCTAGTTACCGGTTTAACCGCAGTATTAGGGGCAGTATTAGGGGCAGTATTAGGGGCAGTATGGGCCGATGGTGCTAATTTTTTCGGCGCCAAGGGGGAAGATTGGGGAGAGGGCTCTAGTTTCGGCGATGGCGCGGTTAAGGGTGCGATCGGAGATGGGATAATAGGGGAAGGAAAGGCAGCAGTCTCTAGATTTGCCTGCGGTTGCGGGGTTTCTGGTTTTTCCTTGGCTAAATAAGTTAAGAGAATTGGCGTAAAAGTGGCGATCGACAACAAAGGAACGGCACAATGACGCAGCAGGGAAAAATAGGTACTAGCAGCAAATTTCACTTTAATCACACCATCTTTAATTTTCTTATCTAACTTTATCATTCCCCTCTCAGGCTGGGCAATTCTAGAGAAAAAATCTCGTATTCTTGAGCTTGTTAGGACAAATAAGGCTGAAATAGTCAAGAAAAGCCGAAAAAATCCTGATAATTTTTATTTATGCCTCTGATTTGTTCCTTTCAGAGCAAATTATACAACAGAGGGAAATAGGAGAGTAATGATTTTGTAGGTACTGATTATCTTGATACTCAAATTAGTTGACAGAGATGTTTAAGGATTTTGAGAACCTCATATAAATCCCCCGGATTTCTCATGGCAAATAAACGAGAGGTTCCGTATAAAGGTTTACCGTCCCATAATAATTTAACAAATAAAAACTCGGAACCATTGGTCAACATTCCATAATTAGGACGGTTGGGATGAGGATTGGCCATTAAATAAGCTAATAATTGCGGTAAACCTGCTTCAACGGAATAAATAACCCGTTTTGATTCAATAATCATTACCCATAATTGCTCTTTTAGAATTAAAGTATCTAACCTTCCTTTAATTATTAAATCTTGATCTTCTGTAATAATTTCAACGGACTCTTCTGCTTTAATCTGAAAGGGAAATAGATAAAAGTTACCAATAAATAATAATGGGTCTAAAACCGTCATCCTCACCGAAGTTTCTAAAAAGGGAGGATAATTTAATAAGTTAAAATAACCTGTTTTGATTTTATCTAACAATTCTTTTTCTTGTTCAGAGATTGCTTCTAGGTCTTGCTGCCATTCCCCAAAAAAATGCTCATCTTCTATAAACTGTAGTTGAAAATGATTAATTAAATCTCTGAGAGTGACTTCTTTTGCTTGTAAAATTTGAACCATATTTACCACCTTAATTAAGACTTACGTTAACTGAATTGATAGCCGCAAACACGCACCCTGCGCCCAAACAATCCCTACGCCCAAAACCCATCCTAACCCTCCAGCAAACCCCGCACCTCCTCAATCCCAATCCTCAAAATATCAGCCACAGCAACGAAAATCTCCTCATCAAACCGGGTTCGTAGCGATCGTGAATTGGGATTCTTAGTTATTTTAATAAGATTATTTCAATTTGATCAGGTTAACGGTAAATGAATAATTTGGTTTTCATATTCATTGTCAAAAGAGCCTTTAGCAATTACAATTAATTCTAACAAATTATCACCAACACTTAAATCTTGATTGAGAATAAAAATTCCAGGAACATGACGATTTTGCCTGAAGTGAGCTATTAAATGAACGGGCATAGAGGCACGATTATTTGTCACTAAAATAAAACCCATTACCTCACACCAAATCAAAATTTCTGGATCTAATGTACCTAATTTTGGTGTATCTGGTTCACCAACTACTCGAACAATGATTTCTGGTTCTCGGCGACGCAATTGTTGAGGATACACCGAATTAACATTTTCATCAATTAAATATTTCAGTGTCATTAGCTTTCTGCTTGGCTGTTATTTCAGCTTTCAATTTTCTCAGTCGTTCAACCACAGGCGGAGGATTTTTTCGCTGTTCTTCTCGCATTTTTCGCCCCCATTCTAGCCAGTCGGCGATATATTGGCTCACTTTTTCTTTTTCATGAAGATAATAAAGAATCGTCGCATATACCTGTTCGAGGGTTAAAGACGGATAAGTATTGGCAATTTCTTCGGGAGTTCTCGCTTGGTAAATAAAATCGTATAAAATGGTTTCAATACCGATGCGGGTTTCTTTTAGTCGGATATCGTTAGGGGCAAGAAAATTAAAATAGTCTTCGAGTTGCATGAGTTATCCTAATTGAAGATTCAAACTTAACTTTATTTTTTAAGTAAAATTGTTATCTTAATTATACTTGATCGTTGCCGAATAGTGCGATCACATTGGGTTCTTAATTATTGACCTCTCCCCTGAACCCTATCCTACAAGGAAAGGGGAGAGAATTTAGCGAAGAGAGCTTCGACTACAAACTGGGTTTGTTGTCAAGGCTCTCGCCCGAACAAGTTTAACCTGTTTTCTTTAGATAGTGAGGAGCTAAATGGACATAACCCTATTGCCCAAATTGGGTAACTTATCTAGAATAAGTATATGAAGAGAGGAGGAGACGTGATGGAGTATCAGAATTTTTCGCTCATTAAAGAAGATATTCAGGCTGATGCTTGCGGACGGATTAGCCTTGGGACTGAATGTAGCAACCGTCACTATCGAATACTGATGAATGCAAGCGGGGAGCTTCTTTTGGTTCCCATGGTGGCGATTCTGGGGGGAGAACTATGGGCTTTTCAGAATCCTAGGGTCCGCGAGTCGCTCAAACGGGGACTCGCAGAAGCCCGCACAGGAAATTTCGCTGAAGAAACAGTCGATTTAGGCGCTATGCTTAAGTTAGCTGAATCTATTCCTGATGAAGTCGAGGAGTAAATGAGTTTCTCTAGCGACTAAAAACGCTATACTCTTAGTAAATTGTCAGCAGATTATGAATAAATCAGTTGAATTAATTTAAATATCGAGGAAGCTAGAAAGAATATGAAAGTTTTTATTAGTCATGCCTTTACTGAGGCTAAGTTAGCTAAGAGAGTTGCTGATTCTCTCAAAGAAGATGGCTTTCAAGTTTGGGATGCTGCTGAAATGTTACCCGGGGAAAACTGGGCTAATAACATAGGTAAAGCCTTACAAGAATCTGAAGCAATGATAGTCTTATTAACACCAGAATCACTGAAGCCTTTTAATGTTGTTTCTGATATTAGTTATGCAATTGGAGAAGAAAAGTATCAAGGTCGTATCATTCCTGTTATTGTCTCTTCCTCAGATAATTCAAACCTAGAACATATTCCTTGGATTCTCAAAAAATTTCCAATGATTTTCGTCCCTAATCTTGAACAAGACAATCAAGAATTGAAAGAAATTACACAGGCACTTAAAAATACGACAAGCTCCGACGGACTGACTCATGAGATACACCACTTTTAGATTTGGCTTGTCTCATCCCAAGCTATGCTTTGTCTAATTTTAACTATAGGTATGAGATGATTCCCCAAGAAGCTTTTCTTTCCCATTCTAGCAAAAATCGAGAGTTTGTCTCTCATTTGGCCAATGAATTACGCCGTCATGGAGTTCCCGTTTGGTATAGTGAAACTAATATTTTAGGCGCACAGCAATGGCATGATGAAATTGGGAAAGCTTTGAGGCGATGTGATTGGTTTATTATCGTTCTCTCTCCTGATGCGGTCGATTCTATGTGGGTAAAGCGAGAACTAATTTTTACTTTACAGGATCAGCGTTTTGAAGATAAAATTTTGCCAATTCTCTATCAACCTTGTGAATATACAAAACTTTCTTGGGTCTTACCTAGCTTCCAAATTATTAATTTTAATGATAATTTTGAAGAAGGATGCCGAGATTTGCTTCGTGTCTTTGGCTTGGGTTATATCTATATTTAGTAGTAGTTTGTAGCGTAACAAACCAATTTTATGAAGATGGTGCGTTAGGGTTCAATGATAATTTAATCATTAAAACAATATCACCTGTTTTCATGGTTGATAAGTAGTCGTGCAAAATTAATTTCCTAGTGAAGATAGGCAAGAGGCAAGAGGTGGTTAGATATGTGTAATTAATTTTGCTTAGGTACTTATTCTGGTTTCATGGTTTTATTATTGATAATGTTTACTTTCGTTTTTATCCGTAAAAGTCCTCATTTAGAATCTGTTCAGGTGTGAAAGGACAAGCGAGGGGATACTCACTTTCTTGGGGAATACGAATACCAAATTGAGCGCGTTTACCCTGTTTGATGGCGACTTTACGAGCGCTGGAATAGGCTTGTGTGATGGAGATTAAGAGATAAGATTTAAGAGAGGGAGTCTTAAGTAAATCATCTTGAACGCGCTGGCGATGCTCATCTACTGAATTATACCAACTTGCTTTCATTGTCTCAGGAGCATCATGCTGTATCTTTAATTTGAGTAAGTGAATCAACAAGACCATTAAGTTGCTCTCTAAGGCGCGTTTCTCTGACTTACCCAAATCTTTTAACTCCTCAATTAAGTTTTCTATATCCAGTTGTTCAAACTGTCGATTCTGTAATTGATGAATAGTTTGCTCAATCCACAACTGAAGATCTTGTTCGTAAAGTGTTGTGGGATTTTCTTGAATGTCCGATTGTTTTAATAAGTTCATTTGGCTTTCATTAAGTTAACGGTAGATGAATAATTTGGTCTTTATATTTATTATTATACTTGATCTTTACCAGATAGTGTGATCGCATTGGGTTCTTAATTATTGACCTCTCCCCTGGCCTTTCTCCTACAAGGAAAGGGGAGAGAATTTAGCGAAGGGAGCGCAACAACAAACTAGGTTCGTTATTCCCCCCTTATCAAGGGGGGCAGGGGGGATCGAACCTAAAATCCATTTTTAATTTAATTATAACCAGCTACTTACGTTAACTGAATTGATAGCCGCAAACACGCAGCCTACGCCCAAAACCCATTCTAACCCTCCAGCAAACCCCGCACCTCCTCAACCCCAATCCCCAAAATATCAGCCGCAGCAACGAAAATCTCCTCATCTTGCGTTTGCCGATAAAGAGCAACAAGACGAGGCAAAGAAAAGGTTTGTACGCTGTAACCATCGTTAAATTCTGCCCAAATTTGTAAGGCTTGCAGGTAATAACTTTTGGCTTGGCTCAATTCCCCAACTCCTTCCGCTACGATTCCCAACTCGTGCAGGGTGCTGGCTTGCCCGTAGCGATCCCCATATTCAATGCAGATCCCAATAGCTTGCTGGTAGTAGCTTCGGGCTTGCTCCCATTCCCTCAATTCTTGCGCTACGATTCCCAAATGGTGCAGGGTTCCGGCTTGCCCGTAGCGATCCCCATATTCAATGAAGATCTCAATAGCTTGCTGGTAGTAGCTTCGGGCTTGCTCCCATTCCCTCAATTCTTGCGCTACGATTCCCAACTGCTGCAGGGTGCGGGCTTGAGAGAAGCGATCCCCATATTCAATGAAGATCTCAAGAGCTTGCTGGTAGTAGCTTCGGGCTTGCTCCCATTCCCTCAATTGTCGCGCTACTATTCCCAACCCGTGCAGGGTGCTGGCTTGAGAGAAGCGATCCCCATATTCAATGTAGATCTCAAGAGCTTGCTGGTAGTAGCTTCGGGCTTGCTCCCATTCCCTCAATTGTTGCGCTACGATTCCCAACTGGTGCAGGGGTCTGGTTTGGGAGTAGCGATCCCCATATTCAATGCAGATCCCAATAGCTTGCTGGTAGTAGCTTCGGGCTTGCTCCCATTCCCTCAATTGTTGCGCTACTATTCCCAACCCGTGCAGGGTGCTGGCTTGAGAGAAGCGATCCCCATATTCAATCTTGATCTCAAGAGCTTGCTGGTAGTAGCTTCGGGCTTGCTCCCATTCCCTCAATTCTTGCGCTACCATTCCCAAATTGTGATAGGCATTTCCCAATGAATAGGCTTTTCGTTGCTCGTCCACCCCTTGGAGATTTTGAGTTAATTCAATGACTTTTAGATAAGTCTGTTTCGCTTGTTCATAGTTTTTTGTATCTTTATAGGCGATATAGGCGATGGCGAGACTGCCCAAAGCACCAACAATGTTACTACCGATTATCCCAGTTTTAATCTGCTCAGGATAACTTTGACAAGCTTGACAAACACTCTCGCATAGTTTCAGTCTGCTACTAACATCATTGGTAACAGAAAAATAGTTATTTAAGCAAAAGAAGATCCCAATATTTTCCTGCTTTTTCAAACAAATCTGCAACGCATTAAACAGATTTTCATACTCCCAGCGACAGAACAATATCCCTAACTGCTTCTCTTGCGGATTTTTGGAATTTAGTAAGTTACTATAATTACCTGCCAAGTCTCGGTAATGATTCTTAAAACCCTCCCAAATTGCTGCTTGTGTCTCTGGTGCTAATTCCTTTAACTTCGTCTTCAGGAAGTAGGGAAAAATGGGCTGGATAGTCAATAAACTCGGCATTTCTTCACTCATCGGCGAAAGCAAACCCCAATGAATCGCTTCTTCTATCGCTGCATCAAATTGGTCAAACTGATAGCCTTGTAAAGGTTCTAATTGCTGTAGTTGGTGGCTATATTGAGGAATAAAATTTGTACAAATAAACCCACTAAAAGGCGCTAAACAGAGTAACAACTTCTGCGCCTCCTCCGACAAATTACTGTGGGAATATTCCACACACTTGATGATATTATTAGTCTTATCTTCATCCCCCACATCAGCTAATTCCGCCAACTGTAACCCTTGCCAAATCTCCTCCGGTGACTGTCGCTTCAGATTCGCTAATACCACTTCCATCGCCAACGGATATCCCGCCAACAACTTCATCAAACGTTTAAAATAATCATCCTTTTTAATCGCATTTTTCCGACTCTTCGCCTGACGTTCTAAAATTCTCTCCGCTAATTCAGTTCTCGACTCTTGGTCTAATCCTTGTAAGTGATAGATATTCTCCTTAAAAGTCCTGCGTTGCAGCCAAGTTTCCTCACTGCGAGAACCCAAAATAACCTTCGTCTTTCCCCCGACCAAATTCTTGAGAAATTCGGCGATTTCTTCCCTCTCATTCTCCGGTAAAGTATTCTGAATTGCTAACGGTTGTCCCGTCACCGACTCCAGATTATCTAAAATGAGAATATACGCCTCACTGCGGAGTTTTTGCTCTAGTTTCTTTACTCGCGCTTTCAGGTTCATCTTTTGGAAACTCGCCTGTTCAAAGCGATTATAAATTCCCTGACCAATTTCATGGACAATCTGTTCTAACGTCCAAGCTTTTATATCATAACCAAAATAGAAAATATGGGTCGCCCAGTTGGTTTTCTGCCACCATTCTCGTAGATAATTGAGTAAGGTAGTTTTTCCTGTCCCTCCCATTCCTTTGAGTAAAAGGATATTATGTTTCAGCAGCGCCTTTTCCATCTTGAGAATTTCTAAATCCCTGCCGACAAAGCCGTATTCTGGTAAAGGAAAGACATATTGATTGCCGATATGTTCCCAGTATTTTTCTTCCTCTTCTGGAGTAAATGGACGCAAATTGAGATTAATTTTACCGCGACAATAAATCACCGGTAATAACCAATCTTCCAAATCTATTATCGTATTATAATAGGCGCGGCGTTGCTTATTATTGAATAACTCTAACCGTCCTTTTCGCATCGCTTCCGTTAGGTCTTTTCCGTTCAATAATTGCTGATAAATTGGTTTCATCATCAACTTAGCTGCAGAAACCGTCACCGAATATCCCATCGCCACCACTGCTTGCATTCCCGCAGTCATCAAACGACTTCCTAAACTGGTTTCCCGATAGTCTTCTGATTCCTGGGAAATTTGCTTTGCTGACTGACAAGCATTGAGAATACAAATAGGGATATTTTTCCCAGTGAGTAAATTCGCTAATTCCGTCGCTTCTACCGGAGTTGCTTGACCTTTTTCTTCTCCTTCCAGAAACAGAAAAGCTTTTACTCCCTCATATTCTGCTAAATCCTCCAGTCCCCATCCCCTTTGATAGCGCCAAGAATCCCCGTGAACCTGTCTTTGGTACTGTTCATATTCCATTAATCCGCCATGAACATCGAAATGAATAACATGATAGTATCCTTCTCCCTTCTCATCCAGATGTCTGGTTAGTGATTCATAAGTTCCGGGACGCAATATATCAATTTTTACCGGTATTTCACTACTATTTACCAGTTCTACTAAAGGACGGGAAATCGTGCGATAGTTAACATCAGATTCCTCATTAGGACGCGCAATCACCACCAGAAGATTGATAGTAGGATAAGTGGCCATTTGCACCGGGACAACTGTAGCCCCTCGACGCTGGCGGGAGATGATACAATCTATAGAAAAGGGACGCGGTAAATCAGGATCTTTCAGCGCTTCCCAATGTAAAGCTTGAAATTCTGGCGACTGACTTTCGATGATAATTTGCAGTTGACTTAACTGCTTTCGCAAGTCTCGATATTCCCCATAAGCATTTAAATTACTCTGGAAAACCTGTTTAAATAGGTTTTCGCCATAGTTTTGGACACTGTTGGCGGCTTTTTGCGCCTTATCCGTCCCTAGCGTCGGAAATACTAACCATTCCTCAAAGTACCATTCTAGGTCTTTTTCTTCTTGGTTAGTAAAGGGGTCAGTAACCGTAATTGGGTAGCTGTTACCGCTATCAAAATTGAGAGTAGCAGTAAAGCCACCATCGTTAATTCCTTCTTCGCGGATGGTGAGGACTGGCATAGAGATAAGTTGAGAATTGTTCTATTACAACTCTTCAGCAGTTTAACGGTATTATACTGGAAAAAACCTATTGCTTTGAGCCTATGGATGTTCGAGCGGCAGTTGCCCTAGAAGCGGGAAAACCCCTAACTATTGAAACGGTACAATTAGCAGCACCGCAAGCGGGGGAAGTGTTAGTAGAAATCAAAGCCACGGGAGTTTGTCACACCGATGCCTATACTCTCTCTGGGGCCGATCCTGAAGGCTTATTTCCCTCAATTTTAGGCCACGAAGGGGCCGGAATCGTGGTAGAAGTGGGAGAAGGTGTCACTAGCCTAAAAGTGGGGGATCATGTTATTCCCCTATACATTCCCGAATGTCGTCAGTGCGAATACTGTCTCAGCTTTAAAACCAATCTCTGTCAAGCAATTCGTCTTACCCAAGGTCGGGGAGTAATGCCAGATGGAACCAGTCGTTTTTCCCTCGATGGTCAGCCTCTTTATCACTACATGGGAACCTCGACTTTTGCTAACTATACCGTGCTGCCGGAGATTTCCCTAGCTAAGATTCGCCCCGATGCTCCCTTTGAAAAAGTCTGTTATATCGGCTGCGGAGTCACTACAGGTATCGGTGCGGTGATTAATACCGCTAAAGTGGAACCGGGGGCAAAAGTGGTGGTTTTTGGTCTGGGAGGTATCGGTTTAAATGTTATTCAAGGGGCCCGCTTAGTGGGGGCCGATATGATTGTCGGGGTCGATATCAATCCCCAGAAACAAGCTTTAGCGACCAAATTCGGGATGACTCATTTTGTTAATCCCCAAGAAATCGAGGGGGATTTAGTGGCCTATCTGGTGGATTTAACTAAGGGTGGGGCCGATTATAGTTTTGAGTGTATCGGCAATGTCCAGATTATGCGTCAAGCTTTGGAATGTTGCCATAAGGGTTGGGGTGTTGCCACTATTATCGGTGTAGCTGGGGCCGGCCAAGAAATTAGTACCCGTCCTTTTCAATTAGTCACCGGACGCGTCTGGAAAGGTACGGCTTTTGGTGGAGCGAGAGGACGTACAGATGTACCAAAAATAGTCGATTGGTACATGGAGGGCAAGATTAACATTGATGATTTAATCACCCACGTTCTACCTCTGGCAAGGATTAACGAGGCTTTTGACCTGATGCGCCAAGGGGATTCTATCCGCAGTGTGATTACATTTTGAACAGGGATAATGTTAAATTGGGTTAAGAAATACTTGACAAACTTTTAACTATATGTATGCGCCAGTTTCCAGGCTCTCTTTAACTTACTATAGAAGCGCTCAATCTTTGTGTCCTCTGTGTCTGGAGTGGTTCCTTCCACTCCCAGTATTTACTCCGATTTTGTTAAGATATATTGCGGATACCCTGAACTTTAGTAAACAGAGGAGCTAAATCACCTAGTATTGCGTCCTTTTCAGTAAGCAGTAAACAGTGAAAAGACAGTGGCAAACTACTATTTAATACTGCTCACTTAATACATACTACTCACTTAGAACTCAAATCTGATAACTGATAACTGATGACTGATAACTGATAACTGCCCTAATAACTTTTAAATTTTTAACTTTAAGCAAATGCGTAATAGCGGACTCCTATCAAAAACCAAAGTCAAACTGAAACGGAAAAAAACGCTCACCTCGCCGACGCGGCCAGCGCCGAATAAATTACAGAATAAAATCAAAGATAAAGAGCGTCTAGTCGGTCGTCAGCGTCAGTCATGGCTAATTATGGGCTTAATTAGCCTTGTCCTGCTAGGAGGAGTCGGCTCACGATTGGCCTATTTACAACTGCAGCAAGGACAAATTAACCGAGAAAGGGCAGAAAATAACCGGATTCGCATTCTTCCCAAACCCCCAGTCCGGGGCAACTTATTCGATCGCAATGGCAAAGTTTTGGCTACGGCCCGCTTAACCCATGCGGCCTATATTTGGCCCAAATCCCAGCGTAATCCCGCTCAAAAACTCAATCTTGACCGTTTAGCCAGTATTTTAGGCATTCCCAAAAGCGACCTAGAAAAACGCATTAACGAAGCGGACGAAAACCCCTCCACCCTGATCCGCATCGCTAGGGGTTTAACTCCGGCTCAAATTATCGCCCTAGAGGAATACAAAGACGAATTAACCGGCATTGAAGTGGACGTGGAATCAGTGCGCTACTATCCCAATGGTAAAGTCGGGGCGCATATTCTCGGTTATACGGGGGAACTAACCCCGGAGGAATATCAAGCCAAAAGACCCCAGGGCTACCGATTGGGAGATGTCCTCGGTAAAATGGGTGTGGAAGCCGCCTACGAGTCAAAATTGCGGGGAGAATGGGGAGGAATGCAGTTAGAGGTCAACGGATCGGGACAAGTAATCCAAATTCTCGGCCAAAAAATTGCTAAACCGGGGCAAGATGTCACCCTGACACTAGATTTAAAACTCCAAAAAGCCGCCGAGGCCGCTTTAGGAAAACGCAAAGGTGCGATCGTGGCGATCGATCCCCGGGATGGTTCCGTGCGGGCCATGGTCAGTTATCCTAGTTTTGATCCCAATGTTTTCTCAGCCCCAATTACCACCGCCACTTGGAAAAAACTACAAGCGGAGGGCAACCCGTTTGTTAACCGCGCTCTGCAAGGATTCCCCCCCGCTTCCACCTTTAAAGTCGTCACTGCCACTGCTGGCATGGAATCGGGTAAATTTCCCCCCAATACGGTCTTAAATACCTTTGCTGCCCTTTATGTGGGGGGGACAGCTTTTGGGGAATGGAATCACGCCGGTTTTGGTCCGATCGGTTTTGTCCGGGCCATGGCCATGAGTAGTAACACTTTTCATGGTCAAATAGGTCGCGGGGTGGGGGGACCGGCTTTAATTGCCATGGCTCGGCGCTACGGTTTCGGTCAGAAAACCGGGATAGAATTAGCGGAAGAAACTCCGGGGTTAATTGCCGATCGCGATTGGAAACTGCGTAATTTTAAAAACTGGGATTGGTCCGTAGGGGATACGATTAATATGTCGATCGGTCAAGGATTTACCCTGGCGACTCCCCTACAGGTAGCTGTGATGTTTGCTGTCCCCGCTAACGGCGGTTTTTTGGTGAAACCGCACCTTTTACAGGATGCCCGGGATGTTAAGGAATGGCGCAAGTCTTTGAACATGAAACCTAGCACCCTAGACACCCTGAGAAAGTCCCTGAGAGCCGTGGTAGCGGAAGGAACGGGGCGGGCCCTATCAGACCCCGCTTTACCGCCTGTAGCGGGCAAAAGCGGCACGGCAGAAGCACCTCCAGGCAAGTCCCACGCTTGGTTTGGAGCTTTCGCCCCTTTTGATAAGCCCGAAATTGTCGTGGTCGCCTTTGCGGAACATTCCGGCGGTGGTGGTGGTAAAGTGGCCGCACCTATGGTACGTCAGGTAATGGAGGCTTATTTTAATGTGAAGCCGAAAGAAGAAAAACCCCGGCCGAAGCCTTAGAGACCTGTGGCGGTAAGCGGCACACAGCGCACGGTAATTCCCGTGGCCGTGGCGATTTTTTCCGCCCAAATCGCCAATATTTCAGCGTTTACGGGTTTGAGAATTTGCATTCCGTCGCCCGCGCTGAGGGGATTATTACCACGGGTTTCTAATTGTCTTTGTCTTGCCCGGGGACGGGTCGGGGTGTTAAGTTGAATTTCATCCGGTTGTAGCTGTTGCATCAAATCGATGTATCGGTCTTGATCTTGGGGCGACCAAGAGGCCAGTAGCATGGTTTGAATTGCTAGTTTTCCCGACCATTCTTGGCGAAATTGTCTTAATCCCCACCAAAGCTCCTGCCAATCCAGACCGGAGACCGGACGGTTAACCCGTCGCCATTGGGCCTCGGAAACAGCATCGATTTTAGCGGCGACGATATCAGCTTTGCTCAAGTCTTGACGCACTTGGGCATCTCCCAAGAGGGTACTATTGGTTAAGACCGCCACCGGCCGCTCGGTTATTTCCTTGACGGTGGCCAGTATTTCCCCTAAATTGAGGGCGAGGGTAGGTTCCCCGCTACCACTGAGAGTGACGATATCCACGTCCCAGGGGGCAAAGGCACTTAAATCCCTGCTAATTTGTTCGCTGGTGATAAAAATTCTTCGTTGCTCGGTTTTTTGCTCAATTTCTCCTAACTGACAGTAGGCACAGTTAAAGGAACAGGTGGAAACTAAACCAATCGGATCAATGCCCAGAGAGCTGCCGAAACGCCAAGAGGCAACCGGACCATATACGGAGCAGAAATAATCTTGGCGAGCAGTCATCGAAAATACCGAAAGAAGACGGAGAGGGAGGGATTCGAACCCTCGGTACGGTCTTACGATTCGTACAACAGATTAGCAATCTGCCGCATTCGACCACTCTGCCACCTCTCCAAGATGACATTATTTTAGTCTAACATGAAAGGCCGATTTTTGGCAAGTAATTTTTGGGCAGTTAATCCCCTAAACGACCATCCTCCATATTGACAATGCGATCGGCGATGTCGAAAATCCGGTTATCGTGGGTGACAAGTAAAATCGTGCAACCTTGTTCTTTTGCCAATTTCTGCATGATTTCCACCACATTGCGCCCGGATTGTTTATCTAAGGCCGCGGTCGGTTCATCAGCGAGGACTAATTTGGGATGACTGACGAGGGCGCGAGCGATCGCAACCCGTTGTTTTTGTCCCCCAGACAAATTTTCTGGGTAATAATCGACTCGGTTTCCTAAGCCAACTGTTTCTAAGATCGCTTGTGCTTTGATGTCTAAATCTTCCTGAAGAAATTCTTCATGAAGTTCCAGAGATAAGCGAACATTTTGTTTAGCAGTCAGAAAACTCATTAAATTATGTGCTTGAAAAATATAGCCAAGTTGTTTACGAAGCTGGGTTAATTGGTTTTTGCTTGCTCCATATATTTGTTGTCCCAAAATTTTGAGACTCCCTTCTTGAGCGGAACGTAACCCCCCCATCAGAGTTAGTAGGGTAGTTTTGCCGGAGCCAGAAGGACCTGTTAAGATGACAATTTCTCCTAGATTAATATTAAGATTAATATCAAATAATACCTGTTTACGCAGTTTTCCTTCACCAAAATAGTGGTTAAGAGAATTGATAGATATAACAGGTTCTAATGAAGTTACAGATTCAATTTGCAGCATTTCCATAGTTGTAACTATCCTCGAAACTAAAAAATATCAGCCGGGTCAGCAGAACGCAGTTTATTCATGGCGATCACCCCAGAAACAGCACACATAGTAATTGTCAATATTAATACCATGACAGCACGACTAACCTTCATCATAATTGGTAATTGAGTAGCACTATAACCAAGTTGATACAGTCCGATCGAAAAGAAAAAACCTGGAATATAACCTAAAATAGCTAATAATAATGAAGCCTGTATTAAGACACCGAGTAAGTAGCCATCACTGTAGCCCATAGCTTTCATAGTAGCATATTCTGGTAGGTGATCTGATACATCAGCATAAAGAATCTGATAAACAATTACAATACCAACAATAAACCCTACCATTACCCCTAAACCAAAAACAAAACCAATCCCTTGAGCTTCCCAGTAATTAATCTCATTTTGAGCTAATTGAGCCGGAGTAAACACTTTCACATCTTTGGGTAAATTAGCTGTCAATTGTTCCTGAATTTTTTCAACAGAAGCTCCTGATTTTAACCTAATCAAACCCATAGATATTCTATCAGGTTTATTATCAGGAAAGAGGTTAAGAAAAGTCGAATCGCTGGTAATGACATTCCCATCAGTTACAAAAGAAGCTCCTATATTAAATAAACCTATCAAATCTACTGTTTTATCATTCATCTGGATTTCTACATTTCCTTGCTGTTTGAATGAATCAGTCATTGGTCCGTATTCTGGTCGAGATCCTTGATCAAATAGGATTCGGTTGAGTTGGTTTAACTGTGATTGATGTGACTTAATTTCTGTAGGGAGAAAAGGTGGATTAACAGGATCAATTCCCCAAACTAAAATATTGCGATTGATTTGAGTTTCAGGATTGCGCCACTGAGCAAACCCTATATAGATAGGTAAAACTGATTCTACCTGTTCATAAGCGAGGGTTTGAAATAATCGTTCTCTCGGAAATTGTTTAACCAAGTATAGGGTTTGAAACTGAGAGTTTACTAAGACTAGATCCGCTTGTAAAAGTTGATGAGATTTCGCAGCACCATCAAACAAAGCATCTAACATTCCCAATTGGAAAAACATAAGAATATCAGCAAAGGCAATTCCAGCGATCGCAACGCTAAGACGAATTTTTTCTTTCATTAGCTGAAGTAAAGCTAGGGGGGTTTTACGGAACAGTTTCTTGGGCATATACTGGCTCAATATTAAGGGTTTAAGAATTAGGATTGTCAACTTGTATTTCCACTTGTACTTGCAAATTAGTTAAGCTGGCTACCCGTTGACTATCTTGAGAATTGAGACGAATTTTGACTTCTATGACTCGGCGATCTAGGTTTTCTCCCGGTTGACTACTAAAGACATTTTGCCGATTTACTTGTAAACCAATTTGAGAGACAGTACCCTTTAATTTACCCGAAAAAGCTTGGCTAGTAATGACAGCTTGTTGTCCCAGTTTCACTTGATCAATATCAGTTTGATACACCTCTGCCACAGCCACCATATCATTTGTTTGTGCTAGTTCTAGCAAACCAGAATCACCAATTTTTTCGCCAACTCGCGTATGAATTTTGAGAATTTGTCCGTTAATAGGACTCTTGATATAAACTTGATTTAAGTTCGTTTGTGCTTGTTGTAAATTAGCCACAGCATTATCAACTTCTGCTTGCGCTATTTGTAGATCAACTGGACGAACTTCAGCCACTTGATTAAGGGTAGCTTTTGCTTGTTGAATTTGCTGTATTCCTGTTGCCTTAGTACGCTCTAAGTTAGCTTGAGCTTCGGCGATCTGTTCTTGATAAGTGGTAATAATACGTTGTAGATCTGCTTGCGCTTCTTTGAGACTTTCTTGCAGGGTTTTTTGATTGAGACACTTACTATCATAATCAGAACTAGATACGACTCCATCTTGATATAACATCTGATAACGTTGACATTCAGTTTTAGCATTTTCTAGTTCTGCTTGTAAACGGGCAATTGTCGCTTTTTGTGTGGCTTTTTCTCCCTGTAACTGTGCTTGTAGTTTGGCTATAGTTGCCTTTTGCTCTCTAGTTTGTCCCTCTAAATCAGCTTTAGCCTTTTCTACCGTCGCTTTTTGAGCATTAATCTCTCCAACCTTTGCCCCTGCTTTAACTTGAGCTAGACGCGCTTGAACTACTTTTAACTGTTCTTGATTTTGTTTAACTACTGATTGTAAGCGGTTACGGGAATCTAAAATTGCTATTATTTGTCCAACTGATACTTTCGACCCTTCTTTAACTAATAATTGTTCTACACGATCGCCATCTAAAGGCAAAGGAACATCAAGACGGATAACCTCACTTTCGGGTTCTAATCTTCCCAAAGCAGCTACTTTTGTAATAGGGAGTATTGTTGCTTTTGATTCAGAGGGATGTGAATTATTCCATCTGAGAGGCAAAACTTGATAAACTATACCCACACTGGTGATAGTCGTAGTAATAACAGCGATAGCTAAAATCCAGTGCCAAGAAGGAAAAGATTTTGAGCATAAATTAAGTTTCATAGCTATTTCTTTTGTCGTTATTCACTGACCGTGAGCGACGATTTAAAAAAGGACGTTCAAAGAACCGAAAAAAGATTAAGGAAAACCCAATAATCAGGGGTGGAGCAATTACCAATAGCCCGAAAAATTCTGAAGCCTTATCCAATCCTAATGGATGGAGAAAATACTGCCAAATCAGTTGTAAAAGAGGGGCATGAATTAAATACAGAATATAGGAAAAAGTTCCCGCAAAAACAAGAGGTTTGAAACAGAGTATATCTTTGATAAAATTTGGTTTCAGACTTGCTCCTGCAACCAGTATAGATAGAGTAGCAAACGCACATAAGTTATCCAAAAATGCTAAGTTTTGTTCAACTTTATCAAATCCCCACAAATAACACAAGCCGATAATTAATAATCCACAAATTACGGCGATAATTTGACTAGAAAAATACTCACGTATTTTGATCCATAAACTGTCTTGAGAAAACACAAGAGTTGCAGCTAAGACTCCTAAAGTAAAATCGAAAAATAAACCGATATATTGGGGAGGCACATCTTCGACATGAGCCGCCTCAAGAAGTAAGATAATTGTGTAGGATAAAAAACCTACAGCAATTGTTGTTCCCAAACTTCCCAAGCGTTGCCAACTAAGGATAATTAGGGGAAAACAAAGATAAAGTTGCCAAATTACAGCTAAAGACCAAAACACATAATTAACTTGGACAGGGGCAATAAAATCTTGAAGCATTAACAAATCGGCAATTACTCCTAATCGAGTCACGGGAATACTAATATCCCATTGAGAGCCGGTTTTTGTCCCGATAAAAATATCGATCAGGAATAGAGAAAATAAAAGGGCAAAATAATAAGGTGGTAAAATCCTGTGGGAACGCTTTTTGAGAAATTCCACCGTTCCTCCCGGCAAAGTTCCATCTCCTTGAATAACAGGTAACATTAGGCAAAATCCAGAAAGGAGAATAAAAATAACAACAGCAAAATGTCCATAGTACAGCCAACTGGTTAGAAACAATATTAATCCTGTTGGACGTTCATAATACCCTAAAGGTTCTGCATCTGCTGGCCAAATTTGATACCATATATGGCTTACTAAGACAAATAAAGCAGCTAGACCTCGTAGTCCGTACAAAAAATTAGAGTATTGTTTAGGTAATACCTGTTTATTTAGAGGATAGTTATCATTGTTTTTTCCCATTTTACATACATCCCTTAATTAATGTTTAATGAAGTTTCATATTAAGGTTTAAACCAACTACTCCGATAATAATCCAAATAATTGACACAATTTTTAGAGGACTTAGATTTTCTTTAAAGATCAAAAATCCTAACACTGCAACTAGAGCCGTTCCCAGTCCTGACCACACAGCATAAGCAATATTCAAATTAATACCTCTCAGGGCGACTGTAAAGATAGACAAACTGGCAACATAACAGACTAAAATTAGGGCAGATGGTAGAAGATTAGTGAATCCATTCGATAATTTCATGCAGGTTGTCCCTGCTGTTTCAAATAAAATAGCAATGATCAGATAATACCAACTTATCATAAGTTAAAATCTCCTGGGCAAAAAGCTAAAAAAAGCCAGATATTGATGCTATATCTATCCGGCTAGGTTGATTTAATTCTTGAGAGCTAATAAGGCACAGAAATCATGTTTGACTAAAACAGGATTTTGAGACTCAAATCGCTGTTCAGCATACTGAATAAAAGTCTGAAAAACTTCAGATACTAAATCCGGTCGTAACGCATTGATAAAACCGGCTGATGCTCCAGATTTCAACATATAATCAGCTACTTGCTCTCCATTAGTACAAGGAATTATAACTTCTCCATTCCATGCCTCTTGTTGCTCAAGATTATTCTTACAAAAAGCCTTAATCAAGTAATCTTTATCCTTAGGAAGATGAAGATCGATATTCTTGGTCATAGCTTGGGGATAATCCATCAAAACTTGGGTAAAAAGATCGGAAACGTCTTTGAGAGAACAAGCCCGATTTTCAATGATTCCTAAAAAACCTCCCGGTTTTAATACTCTTTCTATCTCTTTACTCAACTTAGAATGATTCATGTAACAAATTCCCCATCCACAAACTAAACCATCAAAAGATCCACTAGACAGATTGGCTAAAAATGCCAGAGCATCTGATTGAATAAAATCAATGTTAGTGAGATTCTTATTCAATGCTTTCTCTTTATTTTTTTGAAGCATTCCAGTAGAAAGATCAACCGCCGTAATTTTACCTTCTTGACCAACTTTTGTAGCTAATTTGCTCGTAAAAAACCCTGTTCCACAAGCTAAATCAAGAATACATTGTCCTTCTTTAACAGGTAATTTTTTCCATAGTTCTAAAGCACTACTACCAAGATATTGAGAGTAGTAATCATCGTAAGAAATAGCTGCCTTGTCATAATCAGCAGTCTGATTAGATTTAACTTGGCTAAGTTTGACTTTAGCAACTTGATAGAAAAGTCTTGGCATTTTTAAAAGCGCAGTCATTTTTTTACCTCTGAATTGAGAAAACTAAGATATTTAGATTAAGCAGAAATCACAACCTATAAACTGTTGTGAATTTTTTTTAATTCATCAGCAACCGTTTCAACCGTAAAACGAATTTCTTCCTCACTATGAGTACAACTCATAAAAAACCGCAATCTTGCTGTTTGTTCTGAGACAGCCGGATAAATCACCGGTTGAACATTAATACCACGATAGAAAAGAGCTTGAGACAGTTGAATACATTGCAAAGAATTGCCAACAATCACGGGAATAACAGCAGAATCATCGCTTAATCCTGTATTAAGTCCCCTTTCTTTGGCTAACTGGAGAAACAGTTTTGCCCGTTGATGCAAACGTTCTACACGCTCAGGTTCTACATTTAATAATCGAATGGCAGCTAAGGCAGCAGCGGCATTAGGCGGGGAAATGCCAACACTATAGACAAAACCGGGAGCAGTATATTTGAGATACTCAATCAAAGCATGGTTGCCGGCAATATATCCACCACAACTAGCGAAAGATTTACTTAAAGTTCCCATCCATAAATCTACATCTGTAGGGTTAACTCCGAAATATTCTCCAATACCATGTCCTGACTTTCCAAGTACACCAATAGAGTGAGCTTCATCAATCATTAAAGCCGTCTTATAACGTTTCTTAAGTTCAATAAACTTAGGTAAGTTGGCAATATCACCATCCATGCTATAGACTCCTTCAATGATAATCAAAGCTTTTTCATAGCTGGAACGTTTGTCTTTAAGAATTTGTTCGAGAGCTTGCCCATCATTGTGAGCAAAAGAGAACAAATTTGCTCCTGAATAAAGACAACCCTGAACAACGCTATTGTGACTCAGTGCGTCATAAACAATCAGATCATTGCGTCCGAAAAGATGACTAATAGTAATAACATTAGTAGAGTGTCCTCCCACATAAACGATCGCATCTTCTACTCCCAGTAAATTAGCAATTTCCTGTTCTAATTCTCGGTGGATGGGTTTTTCCCCTGATGCTACACGACTAGCTGAAACAGAAGTTCCATAACGATCAATAGCATCTTTGGCTGCTTGAGAAACCTTGGGATCTCCTGACATTCCCAGATAGTTATAGGTTGAATAATTAATCAATTCTTGCTCACCAATTTGAGTAATATTGCGAGCTACTCCTTGATGAATTTTGAAGTAAGGGTTTTGTAAACCAATTGCTTCAAGTTGCATCAATTGCTGCTTCATTTGCTGGTAAGCTGGCTGTTGATCAAAGTTAGAAAAATCAACTAAAGTAACTGGGGCTGAATTAGCTTTTTCCTTTTGTTGTCGCAATTTTTCAATGAGTTGAAGTTTTTGCTGAGAGGAAAGATTAGCTAGAGTTTGGCTAGTATTAGTCATTTTCGAATCTCCTTAATTAGATGATATAGAACTTAAAAGAACATCAAGTTCCTGATCCGTTAACTGGTTTAGTTGAGCTAACAACTCCTCAGAAATTTGCTCTTCATCAACTTGATTGATTACAGGGTCAGGAGAAATGGAGACTTTCTCTATTAATTGTTCATTCACGAAAATGGCTAGAGTGGTAACAGTAACATCTTCAGGAAATTTAGTTAGAGGAATATCAACTCCCAAATCAACACTTAGCTTAGTTTTCATTTCAACAGTCATTAGGGAGTCAAAACCAATTGTTTTTAGGGGCTGATCTAGATGAATTTGAGCAGCATCTGTCCCTATACTCTTAGCAACTAAACCTTGAATGTAAGCAAGTAAAAGCAAAATCCTCGAATCACTGGAAGACTCTTGCCACTGAGACAGAATTGGCGACTGAGTAGCTGATAATCCATCATATCCTCCTACATCTTGGGCAATTTGAGTCAATAGAGGAATATTAAAGGGATAAGATGCTATAAATTGTGGCCAATCAACGGATAAAACCCCAATTTGAGCTATATTTTCTTGAATTAATTCACCGAATATCTGTAACCCTTGCTCAATTCTGATGGGATTAATGCCTTGAGCAAAAAAGCGATTGTCTAAATTGGCTGCCATACCCACTCCAGACCATGGACCCCAGTTAATACTTAGTCCGGGTAGTCCTAAACTCCGGCGATAGTGAGCTAGAGCATCCATGAACGCATTAGCTGCGGCATAGTTACCTTGACCCGGTGAACCCATTAATGAGGCTATGGACGAGAAACAGACAAAGAAATCTAAAGGTAGATCCCAACTAAAACAATGTAGATTCCATGTTCCTGTTATTTTGGGAGCCATAACACGGGTAAAACGTGGCCAATCTAGTTGTGATAAGAGTCCATCATCTAACACTCCTGCTGCATGAACAATTCCACGCATAACGGGTAAGGATACTGTCATTTTCTGGAATAATTTTTGAACATCCTCTTGTTTAGAAACATCAGCCTTGATGATAACTACCTCAGTTCCTGCCTGTTTCCATTGTTCAATCAATGTGATAGCTTCTGTATTTGGTTCACTTCGTCCAGTGAGAACTAAATATTTAGCACCTTGAGAAACCATCCAATCAGCTATTTTTAATCCTAATGCTCCTAAACCCCCAGTAATTAGATAGCTGCTATCAGGGCGTATTTTCTCTTGTTGACTTGTGCTGTGGGCACTATGTCGCACCAGTCGAGAAACATGACGGATTTCTTGACGATAAATCACCTGATTTTCGCTGTCAGGAGCTAATATTTCCGCTACAAGTAGGGATTGGTTAGCATTGGGTGATGCTTCTAGATCCACACATACACATTGTAATTCTGGATGTTCTAGGGCGATCGTTCGGCCAAGTCCCCATAAAGGCGCTTGTTCAATAGCTAAGGATGTGTCTGAGGGTTCTAAAGTTTGTGCACCTTGAGTAACTAACCACAGACGGGGTAAATTTGTACCTCGTTTTTGAGTTAAAGCTTGAACTAGAGACAAGACACTACCACAGCCTATTTCTTGCGCCTTTTGTAAGGCCTCTAGAGATAAATCTGTAGATGAATTATTCTCACAACTCCATAAATGAACTATTCCTTTTAAGGGAGGTTTATTTTCTAAGCTCTCTTGGAAAAGTTTGGTAAAATCATCAGTAACAAGAGGATTAACTGTATAACTTTCTGGGTTTAGCTTTTGATAGTGAGAGCCAACAGAAACGAGAATACAGTATTCACCTAATTGTGTTAGTTGATTAGCTAAAGATGAACCCATTCCATCACCCTTGGTAAACAGTAACCAAGTGCCAAGATTTTCTGCTCCGGTTAAAGGTAAGTTCAAATCACGGTTTTGTGGTCGCCAGACTATTTCATATAACCAGTTTTCTGTCTCCTCTTTTTGCACAACTTGCCCCAGTTTTTGAGAACTAATACGCTTAACTGATAATCCTTGAATTTCGGCAAGCAGTACCCCACTGTCATCAAATAAGTCCACATCTGCGGTGATGGTTTGGGAAGGCTCAGAAGAGTCTTGATTTAACTTAACTCTACTCCATAGATGAAGGGGTACAGAACCATAGACTTGATATTGCTTTAAACCCACAGGTAGGTAAGCATCGCCAGAGTCTTCTCTTGATAAAGCCGCCCCTAATACTTGTAAACTAGCATCCAGTAAAACGGGATGTAATTTGTAGTTACAAGCTTCATTAACTAAGGGTTCTGGTAACTGAATCTGTCCGAGAGCCATTCCTTCATACTGCCACAGGTCTGTAATGGCTTGAAAACTTGCTCCGTAGTCCATTCCTCGTTGTTGTAATTGTTGATAATAATCTTCAACATTTACGGATTCAAGAGAATCAATTGATAAGTTTTCTAAGTTGACTGGACTGGGTTGAGTAATATCTGTTACTTTGATAATTTTACCCAAAGTATGAAGTGTCCAAGAATCGCCAACAGGATTAAGACTAAAGATTTCAAAGGTATAAGTCTGGGAATCTTGAGGAGTCAGAATTAACTCGATGTCTTTGACTTGATTACCCTCGAAAAATAAGGGATGCTCAATCTTCACATCTTCTAGGCTGATTGAGTCGGATTTAAAAACATTGATCCCGGCGACAAGAGCCATTTCTAAGTAAGCAGTAGCAGGGAAAATAGTGGTTGCTTGAATCTGATGGTGTTGAATATAATTGGGACAATCTTGACTGATTTGAGATTCAAAGATAATTGGTTTTAGTGGCAAATGTAACCGTTTTCCTATTAAAGGATGAAGATGTCCATTGCCATTGCTAGAGTATAACTCAAATTGCTGAGTACCCTGAGGATTGTTGTGAGAAATATGTCCTTTACCATTGGTTGACTCAACTCTTGTAGTGGAGCAGTCGGACAATATACTGCCATGGCAATACAATTGTCGGCTAAATTTATAAGTTGGCAGACTCAAACGATGATAGGAATAATCTTTTGAAAATCCAGTCCAATTTACAGGTGTTCCTCTAACATATAATTCTGCCAAACTTTGTAACATTTGTTGCCAATCTGATTTTCTAGATCGCAAACTTGGCAACCATACTCCCTTGCCTTCTGGAATACAATGACTTCCCATTCCTATTAAAATGGGTTGGGGACCAATTTCTAGATAAACCTCATAACCGTGGCTCGCTAGTGTATTCATTCCTGCGGCAAACTCTACGGTCTGGCGAATATGATTCACCCAATAAGAAGGCGTAGCTATTTCGGCTGTCGCTATTTTACCAGTGACATTAGAAATTAAGCTAATATTTGGTTTTGAGTAGGTGATTTCTCGGGCAATTTTGGCAAACTCGGCCAATATTGGCTCCATCAAAGGTGAGTGAAAAGCATGAGACACTTGTAAGGTTTTTGTCTTCACCCATTCGGTATCTAAATTAGCGACTACTGCATCAACGGTTTGACTGTCCCCAGAAATAACAATGCTAGATGGCCCATTAATAGCAGCGATAGAAACCTGTTTTTCATAAGAAATAATGGCACGTCTGACAGTTTCTTCGTCGGCAGTAACTGCTACCATTTTACCGTTAGAAGGTAATGCTTGCATTAAACGACCTCGATAAGCGATGAGTTTTAACCCATCTTCAAGACTGAACACCCCGGCAATGCAAGCGGCCACATATTCTCCTACACTATGACCCATAACTGCACTAGGTTCAATACCCCAAGATTTCCATAATTGAGCGAGTGCGTATTCTATGGCAAATAAGGCGGGTTGGGTGTAAGCTGTTTCATCTATGGGTGAGTTCTCTCCCTCTTGAGGATAGAGAATAGATAGCAAAGGTTTGTCTAAATAGATACTAAGAATCTCTTGACAGTGTTCAAGGGTTCTACGGAAAGTAGGTTGAGTCTCATAAAGTTCCCGGGCCATATTGATATATTGTGACCCCTGACCTGTAAAAAGAAACGCAATTTTCTGGTGCTTCTGGTGCGATAGTTCACCGGTCAAAATTCCCCCAGCTTCTTTGCCCTCAATAATAGCCTCTAACTGGGATTGTAATTGAGTTAAAGACTCAGTTTGAATAGCTAAACAATGATGAAAATGCGAGCGCCCCACATCAGCACTAAAGCAAAAGTCTTGTAAGTTGATTTGCGGATTTGCTTGAAGATAATTGTGATAACTTGATACTAATTCTCGCAAAGATGACTTAGTTTTAGCGGTAATAGTCAAGATAGCAAGAGATGGTTTATTTTGCTCTTGCTCCAAGGTTTCTGGAACAAATTCTTCTAAAATAACATGAGCATTAGTGCCACCAAAACCAAAAGAAGATACCCCAGCTAATCGCCCTTTTTTACCCTTTTTCCAAGGCTGTAATTGAGTAGGAATAGATAAGGAAGTTCCTTCTAGAGAAATATAAGGATTGAGTTTTTGCAAATGAAGGTGAGGAGGAATTTCACGATTTTGTAAAGCGAGGCAAACTTTAATCAGTGCGGCAATTCCTGCGGCTGCTTCGAGATGACCAATATTAGTTTTTACAGAGCCGATCCAACAGGGCTGATCTAATTGACGCTCCTCCATTAATACTTCTTTGAGAGCATTAAGCTCAATCGGATCCCCTAAAGATGTACCTGTACCATGAGCTTCCACGTAGCTAATATCTTTGGCGCTTACCTGAGCTTTGGCTAAGGCTTTTTTAATAACAGCTTGTTGAGCTTGTTTATTGGGTGCAGTTAGTCCATTACTGTGACCATCTTGATTAACTGCTGAACCGCGAATAATTGCATAAATGCGATCGCCATCTTGAATAGCCTTCTCTAGGCGTTTGAGGATAACCACCCCACAACCTTCGCCCCTGACATAGCCATTAGCACTTTCATCAAAGGTTTTACAGCGACCATCAGCGGCTAACATCCCTGCTTTTGAGAAATTAATAGTTAATTGGGGAGATAGCAGCAAATTTACCCCGGCTGCTAATGCGAGATGACATTCCCCATCTGTTAAGCTCTTACAAGCTTCGTGGACAGCAACTAACGAGGAAGAACAGGCCGTATCTATAGCTAAACTAGGCCCATGGAAATCTAGAAAATAAGATAAACGATTAGCCGCCACACAAAAAGCGTTACCCGTGCCATAGTAAGTGCCTATAGACTCATTATCTTTAGATAACAAGCGAGCATGATCATCACTACTGATGCCAACAAATACACCTGTTTGACTCCCTGCTAAAGTTTCGGGGGCAATACAAGCATTTTCGAGAGCTTCCCAACTAACTTCTAAGAGAAGTCTTTGCTGGGGATCCATTTCCACTGCTTCCCGAGGTGAGATGCCAAAAAATTGAGGATCAAAATCATAAACATTATCTAAAAATCCACCATTTATGGGGTTTAAATTGCCCAGTTCTTGATGATTCCATCTTTGAGAAGATAATTCTGTTATTGCATCCCCTCCTTGGCGTAATAGTTGCCAGAATGCGTCTGGAGATTTAGCTTGAGGAAAACGACAGCCAATACCGATAATAGCGATCGGCTCATTTTGAGGTTGTGATGAGGTTTTTTGAGCGACTGTGGATGAAGTTGTAGCTAGAGCTTCAGAACTTAATCCATTTAGGGCTAAATAGTGAGCAACTGCATGAATGCTAGGATATTCATAAACCAGCATAGGAGATACACTTTTCCCGAGCCATTGCTCAAGCTCTCCCGAAAGACTTACTGCCGCTAAAGAACTCAGTCCATAACTTGCTAAGTCTTGTTGAATATCTATTTTTTCTGGTGCTATTTGCAAGCTCTCTGCAACTTTTTTAATTAGCCACTCTTCAATTGCTTCTTGAGTATCGGACACAATTTGATTCTGACTGACCTCAGAGAATTCTTCAACAACCTGATAACTTTTGACTTGTTTTAGCAGAGAGTTAATATCTGATTTAAGCTGCTTAAATCCATTCTTATGTTCAGGATTTTTACTCCAATCCCCAATCACATTAAGAGTTCCTGCTAGAAAACTAGCTCGGCAAGCTTGACGTTGAATCTTGCCACTAGATGTCTTGGGAATACTTGCTGTTTTCAGCAGTACCACAGCATAAACATCTAGTTGATGTTCTTCGGCAACAGAGCGAATAATTTGCTCAATTACCGCTGGTGAGTCTAATTTACGCAGATAGCTTCGTTCGACTTCTTGAACAACTACTAGCCTTTCTTGACCAGCAATTTCCACTGAAAATACTGCTCCACACCCTTGCCGCAATCCCGGGTGACTTTTTTCGACGGTGGATTCAATATCTTGAGGATAATGATTACGTCCCTGAACAATAATTAAATCCTTGAGTCTTCCTGTGATAAATAACTCACCAGCCAGTAAAAATCCTAAATCTCCTGTCCGCAGAAATGGCCCAACCTGGGTATCAGCTAAATAAGCTTTGAAAGTTTCTGCTGTCTGTTCGGTTCGATTCCAATAACCCTGAGCTACACTATCACTAGATACCCAAATTTCTCCTATTTCCCCATCTCGACATTCAGTTAAAGATTCAGGATTCACAATTACAATTTTTTCTGATAACCAAGCGTGACCACAACCAACTAATAATTGAGCATTCGGGTGTTGAGAGTTAATAGTAACGGCACTATTTTCTAAAAGAGCTAATTTATCAACTGCTGCAATCACAGGAGATTGGCTTTTAATTCCCCCCGATACAAATAGAGTAGTTTCAGCCATCCCATAACAAGGATAAAATGCCTCTCTCTTAAAACCATAATCAGCGAAAGTATTAGCAAATTTTTCTAAGGTAGCCGCTCGAACAGGTTCGGCCCCAGTAAAAGCTACATCCCAACAACTTAAATCCAGATTTTCTCGCTCTTGAGGTTTAATTTTATCAGCACATAATTCGTAAGCAAAATTAGGACCGCCACTACTGGTAGCGTTGTAGCGAGAAATAGCCTGTAACCATCGGAGCGGTTTTTGGATAAATGCTTCTGGAGGCATAATCACACAAGGAAATCCGACGTATACTGGTTGTAATACGTTACCAATTAGTCCCATATCATGGAATAGTGGCAACCATCCTACACCAATAGTTTCGCTTGTATGTCCAAAGGCAGAAGCAATCAGTTTTTCATTATGAAGTAAATTTTTATGACTAACCATAACTCCCTTAGGCATACCTGTGGAACCAGAAGTATATTGTAGGAAAGCTATGTCCTCTAAAGAAAGATTCGGTTTTTGCCAGTTTTCTGCTTGCTTATCCGGGATGTTATTAGTAGCTAGGCAAGGTACTGTTACTAACTCAGGGTCACTCGAAAATTTTTCCTCAATAGTACTTAATAAGGATGTAGTAGTTAAGGCCAGTTTGGCTTGAGCATCTTTAGTTATTGCTTGTAGTCGAGAGAGCTTTTGATTACGTCGGGGAGGATAAACGGGAACGGCAATAACACCCGCATATAAACAGGCAAAGAAAGCAATGATAAATTCTTCCTCCGATGGATAGAGCAATAAAGCTCTTTCTCCCGGAAACATTTGTAACTGAAGTTGAGCCGCCAAAGCTTTTGCTTTTTGCTCTAATTGCTGATAAGTCAGTCTGGCGGTTTCTGTTTCTCCATTAGCCAAAAAGATATAAGCTGTTTGCTCGGCTTGCTGCAATGCTCTATGGTTCAAAATATCTACAAAAGTAGAAATGTCCTGAAAAATTTCGCCTTCGCCTTGAGATTTTGACTCTACAGACAGATCAAGCATTTTTTCCTCTACAACTGATTTCTGAAGTTCTTTTAACATAAAACTAATTACAAAGCAATCGCACGCACTTCAACATAACCTGACAATTGAGAATGGCAAAAAGTCTTGCTGATACAGGGTTTTGGCTTTTGATTGAATATTTGCTGGTTCTTCGTTACTTGGTATGGTTCGATAGGGGGGCATAAATCGACTAAATCCTTATCTGGCAAAAGACTCAATTGATTAGCTCGTTCTAGATAGAAAACAATTGGCAAAAATCGAAGCAATGTCTTTCTATGTAAGGGTTTTATCCTTTATAACCCCCCTCCATTGCATAACACAAACCGAAGAACCTATTTGCTTTAGTATTGCTTACGTCAGGTTTATGACTGTTTCGTTACAAAGCAAAAGTCTGAAACGTTTGCATGGTCAATGGTCGAGGCCAAGCTGTATCTGTCAAGAGGTCTTTTTATGCGATTACCCTATCCCTCCTCTGGGTCTACTTTACCTAAACTCAATAAAGACTGCTTACTGTTTTTTATTTTTACCGCTCCCATTTTTATTCTAGCGGCTTACCCTAAGTAAAAATACTTAGTTAAACAAAATTTAATTATTTAATTGTCAAGTCCGGTAGTAATTTTGTAACCGTTCAGGAGAGGTGTCAAGCCGCCAGTGGCATTGACTCTGTGGAAGGACTCTCTTGGGGCAGCAGAGAAGGAGAAGCACTGCCTTTCCCAGGGGCGCAAATCGTTTCGGTCATAAGGTTCTAAGCACAATTAATTACACATCTGAGCCGTCAGCCGTCAGCTTTTTCAGTGATCAGTAAACAGTGATATAGCGTTTCCTGTTCGTAAGAGGTACATTATCGATGTTGAAAAGCTTAATCAGCAAAGGTTTAACTGTCACACACGGGTGTGAGAACCGCTACAATTACTATAGATGGAAGGAAATCGGCTGTCCCTTTGCCTGTATGCTAGAAAGAGGAGCTAATTCGTTATTGAGCGAGCTTTTTCGCAAGGATTGACAGTATGGGTAGTATTCACGATCAGTTATTAGAGGAATTAGCCGAAGTGGAGTGGAGTGACTTGATCCCCCATGCTCAAAGGGATGCGCTGATCCTGGTTTCCGATTCCCTCAATTTAATCGAAGTGGCAGAAGCGATCGCTGGTGATCAGGTTGCTCAAGTGCAGAATTGGATCGGGGAAAAACTACTGGAAAAACCGACACAGGAGCAATTAAGCGATTGGAATTCCCATCCCGATAACCTTTTTAATACACTAATCGTGCAACCTTTTGTGTTAATTCAGACCATAGCTTAGATAAAACCAAACCCCCCAATCTGGTGAGATTGAGGGGTAGGAAAGAATAATCCTGGCATCGAGCTATTGTCCCGGTCGGCAACCCGACAAGTATCTTGGCCACGGTGAAGTTTCACAACCGAGTTCGGGATGGAATCGGAGTGGTGCCATCACGTTAAAGACACCAAGAAGGGTAGAACCCTCAAGACTGCAAAAGCTAGGGAAAAAGTGGTGAAAAGAAGAATCAGGTCAAGCCCTCGGTCGGTTAGTACTCC
>NZ_JADBUE010000300.1:0-35154 GCF_020245805.1 Microcystis sp. M179S2
AGGGAGGTCTAAGAACCCCCCTCAACAGTTAATAATTAGGGTTCTTCGTTACTTGTTATGGTTCGATAGGGGGGCATAAATCGACTAAATCTTTATCTGGCAAGAGACTTAATTGATTAGTTCGCTCTAGAGCAAAAACAATTGATAAAAATCTCCAAATGTCTTTCTCTATAAGGGTTACATACCTTATACCCCCCGTCTATTGCATAACACAAACCGAAGAACCGAATTTACCAATGTCAAGGTCGATGATCGCACTAAAATAGGCTCTCTCAGTGTTAGTTATTATTACCCGCTCGGATCAGCTTAGGAAAAAACTTGAGAAAAGTTTCATATTAGATTATAATTTTCGTTTGAGACTGTCATAGGAGATTAAAGGTATGTCTCGATTTATTAAGCGTTTAGAAGCGATTGGAATACATGGAAGATTTGATATTAATCTTGATTTTCAAGATGGAGTTAATATTATTCATGGAAGTAATGGCACAGGCAAAACCACTGTATTGCATATTCTTGCTAATGCCGTAAACGAAGATTTTAGACGTTTTGGCCATTTAAAATTTCAAAAATTAACCATTACATTAGATGATGATACGGAAATATTGATAGAACAGCAGAATTCTCCTCAAACAGTAACAACAGTCTTTGTTAATAATCAAAAAATCTATTCTTACAGTTTTGCAGAATTATTAGAAGAAGAAAAGCAAGAAGAAAATAGCGAAATTTTATTCTCTCAATTCTCTCCACGTTATTATCCATCATCTTCTAAGAAGAAGCAAGATATTGACTTAAAAGCAACTTATTTCCCTGCTTTTAGAACAATGATTGAGGCATGGGCTACCTTAGATGAAAATGAAATTAGACATTTTGCCCGAAGATCACCTAATTTTAGAAAAGTTCTAAGAAGTTCCGCCAGATCAACCGAATTAGCTCGGATTCTATTTGGGAAATTTGTCCCTAGACTTGAGTATCCTTCACCGATAGAAATAGAAGAACATATTAATTCAGAATTAACAGAAGCTCAATTAAAAATTGCTAGTCTTGATAGAAATTTGCTTTCACAAGCTTTTCTTCAATTTTCTCAAGCTATTTCTCAATCATTTGAGACAGACGATAATACAAAAGAGCCAGACGAAGTTATTACAGAAATAATAGAACTTTCGGAAAAATTGCAAAATTCACCTTTTCAAGTTAATCGTGATCAATCAGATGATGTTTATAACAAATTAATAGAACAGTTGAGAGCCTTTGAATCATATCCAGAATACAAAACTATTGCTAGTAGAGTTTTATCCGTGTATAAAAGATCTCTTCAACAAAGACTAGATGCACAAATAAAAGCTTATTCTAGTATTGAAAGATATCTTGAATCAGTCAATGGATTTTTAGAGAGAAAGCAATTAAAAATAGGTTCTACAAGCTTACCTCAAGGCAGAGGGAAATTAGGTGTTAAAATTGGTGATGAAGAAGCTATTCATAGTCTGCAAATTTTGTCTTCTGGAGAAAGACAAGTCGTAGGTTTAATTTATGCCGCCAGTCACATGACAGGTGGTAGGGTTGTCTTAATTGATGAACCTGAAATTTCACTTCACATTGATTGGCAACGTAAATTATTACCAGAAATGGTTAAACAACTTGATGAGAAACAACTCATTATTTGTACTCATTCTGCTGTAATTGCATCCAAATATCTAGAGAGAATGATAAAACTTGAACTACAACCAACGGCAAACGCTAATATAAATACCGATACTCTTGGAAGTGAAGATCAAATCTATATACTAAATGATGATTTGGAAGACATTGACATTCCCTTTTAAAAATTTAGATAATTATCGACTTTATGAATGGATTACAGTTAACTCCTGAAGAATACGTTACTGAAATAATTATGTCAAATGATAGGTTTTTGTTGCTAGAAGGAGCCGATGATGAGGATTTTTTTACTATTATTTGTAATCTTTTAAAACAAAATGAAGCTCAGATTTCAGCAGAAAAATTATATTTATTGAAAAAAATTAATATTGATACTGCGCAGCGAATACAAGGAGAATTAGGAAATAGAGCTAAGATAGAAAAAATCTGTGATTTAGTTGCCCAAAAGCCGCCAGATGTTAACAATAGAGTTTTGGGCTTTGTTGATCGAGAATTTAGAGAATTTGAATGGAGCAATGATTTAAAAGATCATATTAAAACTCATAAAATTAACAAGAGATTAATTTGGAGTAGAGGTCATTCAATTGAAAACTATTTTTTTGAAATATCAACGTTGAAAAAGGCATTCAACGATTATTTAGTCAGTAGTTTTTATCAAGAAGCATTTGAAATTTTTGAATCTAAATTTGAGCATACTCTCAGAATAGCTTGTGCTTTGAGTTTAGCAGGTTTATCAGAAAATTTACTTACGCCTATTGCTACATCAGTAAATTGGCAGTGTATAGATATCACCTCCACATCTCTGAAAATTGATTTAGAAGAATGGGGTAAGATATTGAATAAAAAACTCAAACTAGATCAACTTCGGATTCAAAAGCTATTTAATAAATTTGAAGTCTATTTGAATATGACCAATCAATGTGACATTGAAACCTCAAGATGGTTATCTCATGGACATATAGGATTTAATTTTATGTTTGTTGTTTATAGTAAATGTCTTTATATAACAGCCTCAGACTTATCGGATCCTCGGAAAAATCCTAGTCAAGAAGCCGAGAAAGTTAATCAATATAAAAACACACGCTTCCGCACAGTAGCAAATGCTTGGGTTAGAAATCAATCTGTAGAATTTCAAGGTAATAACCTTAATGATTTTCCAACCAAGTGTTTTTGGATGTTAATCAACGATTTTCAATAACAAATGATAGAAAAAAAGGGAGGTCTAAGAACCCCCCTCAATAGTTAATAATTAGATGACAGCCAAATTAGTAGCGGCCAGCATTGGGTTTATGAACAATAAAGCTCATGGTTTGACATTGTTTGATGTTGTCAAAAGCGATAACGCGGATGTAGCAATCAGAATATTCAGTGCGGCACTCGCGAACTTCATTAAGAACTTCTTGGGGACCAGAAACAGAGAATAAAGGCAGTTTCCACATCGTCCAATGATAATCTGCGGGTTTGGGGTCTTTTTCAAATTCCACAGCAGGAATATAACCCTGATCGATCATGTATTGAATTTGTTTAGCAATTTGTTGATCGGTGAGGGGGGGCAAGTAGGAAAGAGTTTCGTAACGCTTCTCTTTAGGTAAAGTTTTCATGGGTTTCTTGATTCCTTATGGGTTGGGTAGATCATCAACATCGAGATTTAATTCCGATGTCTCTGGTTGACTTATAGCAGTACGGGTGAGACGTTCCAAAAGTTGCCGACGATGTTCGGTATTGTCATTAATAATTCCCGTTTTTACCATCTCTGGCAAGAACTCTAAAACCTGTTCGGCTAAATGTTCTCTTACCGTCATGATCCGCAAAACTAACTCTTTATTCTCAGTCATTAACCCCGCAATATAGGCCTCGCCATCCTGAATGGAATGGCTAGAAGTATAGTGACTCAGCCAAATAGCCAAAGTCGGATTAGTTTCTGACAATTGATCGATAATCGTGCGAACCGCTTGGTAAGTTAGGTAACTTTGTAAGACTTTCGCGGTATCTTGAACAACTTTTTTCGGATACATTTTATACAGTTTTCAGTTATTGGCTAGACAGTTATCAGTGTTGAAATTCTAGCGACTGCTTGCCGATTTTGGGCAAGTCCTCCAGCATTATTTTCCACCAATAACTGCTAACAACTTTCTGAAGGGCTGTATTAGAGGGTATCCATAGCCTCGAACTCGAATTTGATTTCTTTCCAGAGTTCGCAAGCGGCAGCCAGTTCAGGACTCCAACGGCAAGCTTCCCGGATAACGTCGTTACCTTCGCGGGCCAAGGAGCGTCCTTCGTTACGAGCTTGGATACAAGCTTCCAGAGCCACACGGTTAGCGGTGGCACCGGGTGCATTACCCCAGGGGTGGCCAAGGGTTCCACCACCGAACTGTAAGCAGGAATCGTCACCGAAGATTTCCACCAACGCGGGCATATGCCAAACGTGGATACCACCAGAAGCAACCGGCATTACCCCGGGTAAGGAAGCGTAGTCTTGGGTGAAGAAAATACCACGAGCGCGATCTTCTTCTACATAGTCTTCACGCATTAGGTCAACAAAACCCATCGTGATACCGCGTTCACCTTCGAGTTTACCGACAACGGTTCCCGAGTGCAGGTGATCACCACCAGAGAGACGTAAGCACTTAGCTAAAACGCGGAAGTGGATACCATGATTTTTCTGACGGTCGATAACCGCGTGCATTGCCCGGTGAATGTGGAGCAGTAACCCTTTGTCGCGGCAGAATTTCGCCAGGGTGGTGTTAGCGGTGAAACCACCGGTGAGGTAGTCGTGCATGATGATCGGGGTTTTGATTTCGGCAGCGAATTCAGCCCGTTGCATCATCTGCTCGCAGGTAGGAGCGGTTACGTTGAGGTAATGTCCTTTAACTTCGTTGGTTTCTGCTTGGGATTTAACGATCGCCTCTTGGACAAAGAGGAAACGATCGCGCCAACGCATGAAGGGTTGAGAGTTAATATTTTCGTCGTCTTTGGTGAAGTCTAAACCACCGCGGAGACATTCGTAAACGGCACGACCGTAGTTTTTAGCGGAAAGGCCGAGTTTGGGTTTGATGGTGCAACCGAGTAAGGGGCGACCGTATTTGTTTAATTTGTCCCGTTCAACGGTGATACCGTGGGGAGGACCTTGGAAGGTTTTGATTAAAGCGACGGGGAAACGGATATCTTCTAAACGGAGACCGCGTAGAGCTTTGAAACCGAAAACGTTACCAACGATCGAGGTGAGGATGTTGGTGACGGAACCTTCTTCAAATAGATCTAAAGGATAGGCAACGAAACAGAAGAACTGGTTATCTTCGTTGGGTACGGGTTCGATATCATAACAACGGCCTTTATAGCGATCGAGGTCGGTTAAGTTATCGGTCCAAACGGTGGTCCAGGTACCTGTGGAAGATTCCGCCGCTACCGCCGCACCTGCTTCTTCCGGAGGAACTCCTGGTTGGGGTGTTACCCGAAAGCAAGCTAGTAGATCGGTATCTTTGGGGGTGTAGTCGGGGGTGTAGTAGGTCAGGCGGTAGTCTTTTACGCCGGCCTGGAAACCTTTGGATTTGGCTTGCACCATTGGGATTATTCCTCCATAAACTGCATGATTAGTCGCACCTGTAAAATCTCGCCGTCAACCGACATAGATTTTTCTTAAGCTCCTTTCCCCTGCTGCCAGGAGCGAAGTTAGGGAGCAATTTTCACTAATGTTTTTTTCAACTGATCATCTTAACATGAACTTTATCCTATTCTGATCATTTTTTTTCCCTATCTCTAAAATTTTGATTGTTTTTTTTTCTCGGGGGGATTAGTTTCTTTAATCTGTCGTCATCTAACTTTGACAATCTCTACAAAAGCATAAAAAAATCAACAAAAATTTACCTGATTGACACGCAGAAACTTCTGCTCATCAGGCTTTGAGCGATTAAAACTACTCTTTAATTGAGGAAGATTATCAATAATTACAACCTCAAAAAATTGTCGGCAATCGCTAAATATTAACTGGATTTCTAAGCAATTATACCCAGTACCTAGAGCACAGTTAGACAGCAGTGAACTCTAGATAAATTAGGTCTAATTACTCAGTAATTATTGTTGAGATTTTTGGCTTGTGAACGATTATTTTCCCCTTCAAGAATTATGGTTATTGTTGCCATTAAAACGATGACGTTCTGGAAATAGCGTGACCAATAACTGATTGATATAGACCTTTCCGACCACCGATGCTTGATTCGGTCGGTTAGTAGTAGATGCTTGTTCTCTGGTTTCCGCGGGACTGGCCTCGGCGACCATTTCCTCGCCATCCCAAGGACTGGCCACGGTTTCGGAGACCACTTCCTCCACGGACGGCACTGGGGACACTTGACTGACTACGGGTTGCGGTTCCGGTAAAGGGGGTCTTTCCGGTTCCGATGGGGTCGCTGACACCTCGATGGTAATTTGACGGGAAGTATCTCCGATCAGGGAACCAGACGGCACGATCGACATCGCTGCCACAGAAGCATTAAAAATCGTTGTGGTTGACCCAATACAGGCATTTTCACCGATTTCACCCCGACCGACGACGAGAACACCTGTACCTAAAATTGCTCCCGCACCGATAGCAATAACACCCTGATAGGCGGTTAAAATTGTTCCCATACCCAGGCAAGCACCCGCACCGATAATTATTTGGCTATTGGGGGCTGCTCGGAGAATCACCCCCGGAGCCACGATCGCACTCTCATCAATGGTTACATCACCATTGACATAGAATTCCGAGCGGCTAATAGGTTGAACGGGGGGTAAGGACATAATTGACAGTTATTCAGTGATCAGTGATCAGTGACCAGGGGTTAGGGGGTAGGGGTTAGAGTTTCAGGGATTTTTCCCGATCCACCAACACCTAACACCTATCTCCCTTCACCGATCGCCGAGTCCTGAAATTAAGGGCGTTGAATAATCGATTCGAGAACACGGCGTTTCGCTTGGGAGTCAATCCCGATCAGACGAACGTATTCTCCTTGATGGTCGCGCAGACAGGTTTCTAAAGCGGCCACCACATCGGATTCGCGACTGCTCTCGATCGGGGTGCAGCTTTGCCAAGAACTGGTTTTAAAACGACGTTTATCCGCGTGTTCACTGCCAATTTTGTGACCTTGGTTCAATAAAGAACGAATCTGAGCGATCGTTTCCGCCGTTAAGGTACTGGTTAAAGTGGCAGTACCGCCGCCGGAGGAACCGGAAGCAGAGCTTTTGAAACTCGGTTCGGCAACGGTGGCGGTTTTACTGCTGCCATTACTACTCACCGAACCATCGGGACGCTGGATCACCGTTTCTAAAACCCGTTTTTTGGCTTTAGCATCGATACCGAGTAAGCGGACGTATTCGCCGCTATGTTCCCGTAAACAATCTTCCAAAGCAGTAATTACCTCGGATTCGCGATTGCTTTCGATCGGGGCGCAACTCTGCCAAGAACTGGTTTTAAACCGGCGTTTATCCGCGTGTTCGGTGCCGATTTTGTAGCCTTGGGCGAGCAGGGAACGAATTTGAGCGATCGTTTCCCCACTTAAGCTACCACTGCTGCTATAACTGGCTCCGTTACTAGCGGGGGCGCTGTAGCTGCTGGCTTTGCCGCTGCCGTTACTAGCGGGGGCGCTGCCGGGGCGGTGAATAATCATTTCGACGACCCGTTTTTTCGCTTGCGGGTCGATCCCGATCAGGCGGACGTACTCATCGCTATTTTCAGTCACGATCGCTTCGATATCGCGAATGATGCCCGCTTCGCTCTTGGTTTCGATCGCAGGTCCGGTTAACCAAGAACTGGTTTTAAAACGGCGTTTATCCGCGTGTTCGGTGGCGATTTTCAGTCCTTGGGCCAGCAGGGAACGCACTTGTACGGACAGGTCGGAATGGCCGTTACCGTTGCCATGACCGCCGTGGACGGCGGTGGTGGTGCGGGCCGGTTCTCCCGGGGTGTCTTCGGGGCGTTGGATAATCATTTCCAGTATGCGCCGTTTAGCGGCGGGATCTACTCCGATCAGGCGGACGTATTCGCCTTGCAGGTCTCTCAGGGAGGCTTCTAGGGATTGGGATACCTGTTCTTCGCGGCCGCCGTCGATAAAGCCGGCACTTAACCAAGAACTGGTTTTAAAGCGGCGTTTGTCAGCGTATTCGATGCCGATCTTGTAGCCTTGGGAGAGGAGGGAGCGAACCTGCGCTCGAATGTTTGTATTTAAACTCATAGGTGTCACCGAATTTCTATATAGCGTCTCATTAGCGATGTTTATAGCGGCTGCCGGTGGAGGAGTCGCTGGGCTGTGGGCTTTGACCGGGACGCTGGGGGCGAGGTCGATATCGACAATGTGACGGGTGAAGGCTCGATCGATTTCTGTGACATCGGGTAAGCGGTCGGCCTGTTGTTGGCTGGTGATCACGGAACCGGATGGCACGAATTTCCCGGCGGGGATTTCCACGTCTTGAACGAGGGCGTGCATCATGACGATGCAATCGGCACCAATGCGGGCATTAAAGACGGTGGAGCGAAAACCGATAAAACAGCGATCGCCCACATAGGCAGGCCCGTGAATGAGTGCCATGTGGGTGATACAGCTGCCCCGGCCGATCCACACCGAATATTCTCGGCCGTCATCTCCCACCACACGGCTTTTTTCTAAACCGTGGATGATTGCTCCGTCCTGAATTTTGCTGTCGTCGCCAATGTAAAAGGGGGTTCCTTCATCGGCGCGGATGGAAGTCCCCGGAGCAATCACCACTCGCGCCCCGATCTCGATAGCGCCACTGAGGTTAGAGAAGGTGTGGACTTTGGCACTCTCGTCTATGTGCGTTTCCTCTGGGGATTTGGTCCGCTTTTTCGGACTAGCCGCCGTTGTGCGGACGACCATAGTTAGTCTTCCTCCATACTGAATTTGGCTGGCTGGTTGTTACTTAACTGTGTTTGGGTTCTATCGATGTTTAACCGGATTGACGAAATTCGTCCCTCTTGCTGTAGAGGGTGCGATTTTCTACGGTTATAGTGTCAATAATCCCCACCACCATCGCGTCAAGGGGGCGATTGTTCTGTCCGTCTTCGATACGGGCGGCTCCTCCCCGGGACACTAGCACCCATTCATTAATCCCCGCTCCGACAATATCACCCGCTACTTCGTATTTAGGCAAAAGTTGCCCCTGTGCGTCGATGAATTGCAAAAGCAGAAGTTTCACTCCCGTCATACTGCGCGGTTTCAGGGAGCTAACGACGGTGCCGCAAACTTTGGCAATTTGCATGGAATTTGTTTACACTAAAAGTTAGTTGCGCTCTAGATTCGTCTTAAAGGTTGCGGGTTAACACTTTCACGAAACTGTTCCACGGCTTCTGTATAACGGATGGGAAGAACGTATTCGAGGTTTTCGTGGGGACGGGCGATGATGTGGGTCGAGAGGACTTGACCACCCTTAACACGATTAGATGCCGCTTCTGTCCCCGCCGATACGGAGGCCTGTACTTCCGAAACGTCTCCCCGGACGATGACGGTGACGCGACCACTACCAATTTTTTCGTAACCTACTAGGGTTACGCGGGCGGCTTTCACCATGGCATCAGCCGCCTCGACGACGGCCGGGAAACCCAAGGTTTCCACCATGCCCACTGCAATTGACATAATATTTTTGTCTCCTAATGGTTGGCTTTCTTCGACTCTATAGATGCTGACCCCGATCAACGGTGTTTAATAGCTGCGGAATTGCTCTACTTCTTCGGTGTAGCGAATGGGCAGCACGTATTCGAGGTTTTCGTGGGGACGAGCGATGATATGGGTAGATAGCACTTGTCCTCCGTTAACCCGGTTGGCGTTTTCCACTCCAGCGGCTACAGAAGCTTGCACTTCTGAAACGTCTCCCCGGACAATGACTGTGACGCGACCACTACCGATCTTTTCGTAACCCACTAGAGTCACCCTGGCGGCTTTGACCATGGCATCGGCCGCTTCCACAACGGCGGGAAATCCTAGGGTTTCAATCATTCCTACTGCAATTGGCATTTTTTTGTTCCTCGCTTGTCAAGCCAAACTAAACTATTAATTTTGTTAGCGTTATCAATTTTGTTTCAGTCAAATTCTTTCCTTGTTACTTTTCCTGCTCTAGCTCTGGTGGCAGTCGGGATCGTGGCAAGGTGGGTAAGACCATCCTGAATTTTATCTCGATCGTGACCGTTTTCATCCACTAATTTTATTTTCTAGGGCTGGTTGGTAAAAATTTGACGAGTCAGGCAAAATTATCAACCTAAAAAAAGCATAGGAAACTATGACACCTTTGACAATATAAAACATTATGATTATTTCTCATCTTCAGGTTAACGAAAGTTAATCATTCCTTGACTTCGCCCATCAGCCTCAGCAATTCTCAGGAGATTTACCGCTAAAACCTTTGCTATGAGCCGATTTCCGCTTTAGCTTGCCCCTTGGCGGCTTGCTTGTCTCTGCTGGATTTATTGGCAGATAAAAGCCTATTTTCCCTGATTTAGGCTTTTTTATAATTTTTTTATACTATATACGGCTGGGGTGGGGGAGTGGGGAGCCTTTTTCAGTGATCAGTAAACAGTGAACAGTAATCAGTGAACTGAAAACTCACATCTGATCACTGATCACTGATTCTAGCGATCGATCTCACCTTCGTAGGGTTGGACACCGATCGAGGGATAATTATCGTGGTTAGGACTGAAAACTTCTAACACTGCATGAGCTAACTTTTGGAAAAAGTCGGGACTCTCGTGCAAGGATTTGAGTGCCGCTTCTAATTCAGGAAGGGAGAAATCGAAGCCTTGCGAGCGAGCTATCTCTAGTAATTGCTGAGGATCTTGGGTTGAGCGCATTTTTTGACCCAATTCTTCGTTTTTAGCGGCTAAGGCGAAAAAGTCGAACACTTGATTTTTAGACATATAAATACTTTTCCTTTGATGATTAAAGGTGTGGCCTCGGCGGCGTGGAGGTTAAACTGCCTAGTATGGTTCATTTTTATCCTACCAGTCAGGAGATATCCTCAAAGCAAAAGTTTCGTTTTTATTTGCTTGTATAGCTGAGTATGCTTTAAGGCTAATTCTGGGGTGTGGGGTGTGGGGAAGTGGGGAAGTGGGGAAGTGGGGAGTTTTTTCAGTAATCAGTAATCAGTGAAAGGATGGCGGTTTTTGGCCATCGGGGCAGGCCATAGTCAGAGGATAAATAGCCTAAAATAGAAACCTGCACTATTGTTTCTGTAGCCAGCATCATGAATAAGTCCCCACGTCGTTACCATATCACCACCTTTGGTTGTCAGATGAATAAAGCTGACTCCGAACGCATGGCGGGTATTTTAGAAGATTTGGGGTTTCAATGGTCTGAGGATGCCAACGAAGCCGATTTAATCCTCTACAATACCTGTACAATTCGCGATAATGCCGAACAGAAGGTGTATTCCTATCTCGGTAGACAGGCTAAACGCAAACAAACTCAACCCGATCTTACTTTAATTGTCGCTGGCTGCGTGGCCCAACAGGAAGGGGAACAATTATTAAGACGGGTTCCCGAAGTGGATTTAATTATCGGTCCCCAACACGCAAACCGCTTGGGAGACTTATTACAACAAGTTTTTGACGGTTCCCAGGTGGTGGCCACCGAACCCATCCACATCATGGAAGATATCACCAAACCGCGCCGGGATAGTAATATTACCGCTTGGGTGAACGTCATCTATGGTTGCAATGAACGCTGTACCTATTGTGTGGTTCCGGGGGTGCGCGGGGTGGAACAATCTCGCACTCCTGCGGCAATTCGAGCAGAAATGGCACAATTAGGACAACAGGGTTATCAAGAAATCACCCTTTTAGGTCAAAATATCGATGCCTACGGACGGGATTTACCCGGAGTGACGGCAAGCGGCCGACATCTGCACAATTTCACCGATTTACTCTACTACGTTCACGATGTGGCCGGCATTGAACGTCTCCGTTTTGCCACCAGTCACCCCCGCTATTTTACCGAACGTTTGATTAAAGCTTGTCAGGAATTACCTAAAGTTTGTGAACATTTTCATATCCCTTTTCAATCGGGGGATAATGATATCCTCAAGGCCATGAAACGGGGCTATACTCAGGAAAAATACCGACAAATTATTGCTAATATTCGCGATTTAATGCCGGATGCTGCCATTAGTGCCGATGCGATTGTCGGATTCCCCGGAGAAACAGAGGCACAGTTCGAGAATACTTTAAAATTAGTCGATGAGATTGGTTTTGATCAATTAAATACGGCGGCCTATTCTCCCCGTCCCGGCACTCCGGCCGCTATTTGGGATAATCAATTAAGTGAGCAGGTAAAAAGCGATCGCTTACAAAGATTAAATCATTTAGTGGCCACAAAAGCCGCTGAACGTTCCCAAAGATATTTAGGCAGAATTGAGGAAATTTTAGTGGAAGACGTTAACCCTAAAGATGCTGGTCAAGTTATGGGAAGAACTAGAGGCAATCGCTTAACTTTCTTTACGGGAGATATTGAGGAATTGCGAGGCAAATTTGTTAAGGTTAAAATTACCGAAGTCCGTCCCTTTAGTTTGACGGGAGTGATCTTTTAATAGTTAACAGTTACCCCTCAGCAGCGAAAAAAGGCAATAGCTATCGGGAATAATTTGGTACTTTATGGATATTATCGCTATTTTGCAGCAAGATTATCAAAGATTTCCCCTCGATCAAACCTATGATATTTATGCTGATAACGTTTATTTTCAAGATCCTCTCAATCAATTTCGGGGGATTAAACGCTATCGGGAAATGATTGGTTTTATGAGTCAATGGTTCCAAGCTATCAAGATGGATGTCCACGCAATTGAACAGCAGGGAAATATTATTAATACCCGTTGGACATTGCACTGGACAACTCCTTTACCTTGGCGGCCACGCATCGCTATTTCTGGACGCAGTGAATTAACTCTCGATAACAATAATCTGATTATTTCTCATATCGATTATTGGGATTGTTCGCGCTGGGATGTGCTACGTCAGCATTTACCTTTTCCCGGTTCTTAACTAGATTTTTTAACCGGAAAATGCCGACCAACGAGCGCTCGTTTGCTTGACAAAATCCTGTAAAAATGCTAGGCGCTGATTTTGTTCCCAGACCTGTTTAACTTTATTCTGCAAACTCGTCCAATTCCAATCATTATTCAGCGGCTCGTTAATTTCCTGTTCTTGGAAATATTCAATTAAACTTAAACCAGCTAAACGAGTTAGATAGGCTGCCCCAATTCCCTGCACTGTACCACCAGCGATATAAGTAATCGCATTTCCCTTGAGAATCGTTCCTAATGCCTGGGTTGTCACTTCTACCATGCCTAATTGTACCATCATCTTCCCTAGGGTGGCCATGGCTGTTTTTGCTTGTTCAAGGGACATTTTTTGTTGATAAATGGCCCCTAAATCCACTAACATTTGAGCGTTAGTAGCTGCCGCTAAAACTAAATCTAGGGCCGCAAGAGGATTAGCAAAAGTGGCAGTAGCGGCTATCCATTGGTATTGTTCGATAACAGGTAAAGCCTTTTTGCGTCGGGATTGATTAAGTAATTGTTTGGTTTCCTTTGCTAATTCGAGCGCTTGTCTCCAGATAGTTCCCAGAACTAATTCGGACTTTTCTTGTCTGATAATTTGTTGGAGATGATTATCTAAAGGATCGATAACTACCGTTTGGGGTTCCGTCCATTCCTTGATTTCCCCATTGCTTTGATGTTGACGAACTTTTAGGGGTTCAGGGGCAGCGGCTATGGCTAAAATATGATGAGCAGGAATAGTTTCTTTCAGTCTTTGTTTTAGGGAAAGGAGAATTTCTTCTCTGGTTTCGGCGGGTAAACGATCCTGTTTATTGAGTAACAGGATAACACGCTGGTGCATTTGATCGAATTGCTGGAGGATTTGCCATTCGGAATCGGTTAAATCCCCATTGATAAGATACAAAACTAAGTCGGCTGCCAGGGACTTTTTCTGGTTAGCGGTGGAGTTGAGAGTCAGAAGGGGTTCCGTTTCCAGAAAAGCGATAGATTCTCCAAAGTTGCCGCTTTCTAGTAGTTTTTTTAAGGCAGTTTTACCAGTTTTTCTAGCGCCGGTAATGGCAATTTTCAGGTCTTGGCGACTAAATTCTGCATTTAATTGGGTTAAACTGGTTTTCAGTGGGGTTAAGTCTTGATTGGGGTCTTCTTTGGCCAGATAATTAATTATCTTCTCGGCCTTGCTAATCGCTTGTTTAACCTTTTCTAGACTCAGGGGAGTGGGGGGGGAAAAATCGATTTTCGAGTTGGGTTTTTGCCAAAACCAGATACCGGCACCAAGGACAAACGCACCTAAAATACCCCAGGAACCGATTTCGCTCAGTTTACTATTGAGAGTTTCCCCCAGGGTTAAAGCGATGGTAATGCCTATCCCCATCACTAAAATCGGTTTACCCAATCTTACCGCCATTTTCCTCATCCTCGCCAACTGCTGTGATTATTCTAGCTTTTTTGTGCTGGATTTCATCCCAAACTCAACTTTTTAGCCGACAATTCCCTGGGTTCGCCCCGGCCGCTCTTGCCTAAAAAGCCCCAGATATGTCATAATGATCGATTGCGTGTAAATTTACCCGATCCCCTGTTGTTATGGCTAGTAAAAAAGGCGTTCGCCTGATCATCACTGTAGAATGCACGGAATGCCGCAGTAATCCCGATAAGCGTACCCCCGGCGTTTCTCGCTACACCACCAGCAAAAACCGGCGCAATACCACCGGCAGACTGGAAATCAAGAAATACTGTCCCCACTGCAATAAGCACACCGTCCACAAGGAAATTAAGTAAACACACTTTAGTTAAAAAGTCAAGCAATCTTTACCAATCTATGAGCTACTATCGTAAACGTCTCTCCCCCATCTCCCCCAGTCAACCGATTGACTACAAAGACACCGAACTCCTCCGCAAATTCATCACCGAACGCGGCAAACTTCTACCTAGACGCATCACCGGTTTAACTTCTAAACAACAGCGAGATTTAACTGAAGCGGTGAAACGGGCCCGTTTAATGGCTTTATTGCCTTTTGTCAACCAAGAAGCCTAAATTCAGTGATCAGTAATCAGTAATCAGTGAGCAGTGATCACTGAAAATAACACATATAAGTAATAGGACAAAATTAACTTCTTGGTGAGGATAGGCACTCATGCACTCATGGAAGAAGTAGTTAGATATACTTAATTAATTGTGTCTAGCTACTTAACTTAAAACTTAAACCTGATCACTGATAACTGGTCACTGATAACTGATAACTGATAAGCGATCTCAGTATATTGGGGTTGCTTTCTCGTTTTTGCAAAGAAATATATCGAAATCGGCAGCGGATAGGAAAATTCGTGCGAGAATCTTAAGAAATTGTTAAATCGCTCTAGGAGTAGCCAACGATTTTGTGATTATCGATCCAAATCCACCAATTAGCACAATAGGAGGCTCTTATGGAAAAGCAGCCATCAGCAATCGATACCGAGTTAGATGGAGAGCTACAAGAGGAGGATTCCGAGCAGTTTCTGCGTAGTATATTTAATTCCGTGCAAGCGTCGATTTTTGTAGTGGACGTGCTGGAAAATAGAGATTTTCGCTATGTGGGGGCCAACCCCGTTCATGAACGCTGGACAGGACTGCGCTCATCAGATATTAAAGGCAAAACTCCCGAACAAATCCTTCCCCCCGATGATGCGCGTAGTGTGCGGCAACACTATAGTGATTGTGTACGTTACGGAACGACTATTTCCTACGAACAGTATTTACCTTTTCAAAATATACCCTACTGGTGGCTAACAACTTTAACACCCCTACGGGATAACAATGCGCGTATCTATCGTTTAGTGGGAACCAGTACCAATATCACCGAACGCAAACAGGCCGAAGAAGCTTTAAGATTACAAGCAGAACGAGAACAACTACTGGGGGTAATGCAGGAAAGAATCCGGCAATCGTTGGATCTTGATCGCATTTTGCAAAGAACCGTTAAAGAAGTGCGACAATTTCTCAACTGCGATCGAGTGTTAATTTATCGTTTATTCCCCGATCATAGTGGCATGATTGTGGTGGAATCCCATACTGCGAGGATTAATTCGGTCTTAGGAAACAGGATACAGGATCCCTGTTTTAATTTATCCCCAGAACGTCTGGAAAATTATCGTCGCGGGAGAATTCAAGTTATTGAAAATGTCCATAATTCGGGACTTGATCCCTGTTATCGCAGCCTACTCACCTCTTTGCAAGTACAGGCTAACTTGGTGGTGCCAATTATCTGCGATAACCAACTCTGGGGGTTACTAATTGCCCAAAATTGCCAAAAAACTCGCTCTTGGCAATCCCAAGAAATAGAGCTGCTCAAACAATTAGCCATTCAAGTGGGAATTGCCATTCAACAAGCAGAACTGCACCAACGGGTAAAATGCTTGAATACTGCCCTAGAATCGGAGGTTCAGCAAAGAACCGCCGAATTGCAGATGAGTTTGAAGTATGAAGCATTAATCGGACGGATTACCGAAAAAATTCGCGATAGTCTCGATGAAAATCATATTCTGCAAACCACCACTAGGGAATTAGTCCAGGTTTTACCCGTAGAACGCGCCCAAATTGAGCTTTACGATCCCAGTCGCAGTCAAGCCACTATTGTCCACGAATATACCACTCAAAAGCTTATCTGTCAGGGAATTACCCGTCAAATTAGCGATTTTCCCGAAATCTATCAACCGCTGCTGCACAAACAAATTTTACAGTTTGTTGATCGTCTTCCTCTTGGTAATCCGCAAATTGGTCGTGTTAACCGTTGTGCTTGTGCTATCTTTGACGATCAGGGTTTTTTGGGCAATCTTTGGCTAATTCGACCAGCTAATCATATTTTTAACTCTTTAGAAACTAATTTGATTCAACATATTGCCACCGAATGTGCGATCGCTATTCGACAGGCGCGACTTTACGAATCTTCCCAAGCACAAGTGAGGGAATTAGAAAAACTGGAAAGATTAAAAAGCGAATTCTTGAAAACCCTTTCCCATGAACTGCGAACCCCGATTACCAGCATTCGTCTAGCGGTGGAAACCCTGGAAAGTCTCCTAGAAGATCAAGGGATCGAGATCGATCCACAGGATTCGATCGGTCAACTGTTGCAAATTCTTAACATTGAATCTCAGCGTCAGAGTAAGTTAGTTAATGATCTGTTGACTTTAACCTATCTGGATGCGGAAACCGAACCCCTGGCGATCGAAGCAATCGACTTACTTTCGTGGCTACCCTTATTAGTGGAACCTTTTCGTCATCTCACCCGTGAGCGACAACAGCAGTTAATTTTAGATATAGATGGGGATATACCGGAGATTAACACCAGTCTGTGTCATATCGAGCGCATCATAGCCGAATTACTTACCAATGCTTCTAAATATACCCCAGAACGAGGGATAATTAGGGTAAATGTGAAGCGTGCGGGGAAGCAAATATTAATTATTGTGAGCAATTCAGGTGTAGAAATCGCCCCAGAGGAATTATCAAGAATATTCGCCCCTTTTTATCGCATTCCTCACCAAGATCCCTGGCGCTACAGTGGCACCGGTTTAGGTTTAGCTTTAGTCCGCAAACTGATTAAACCCCTGAATGGGACCATCAATGTCACCAGTGCCAATGCTGTCACCACTTTTACCCTCACCTTGCCAATCTAGTCGAGCGGAAAACTTTTTAGAAAAAAACCTTGCAATTATTTCGAGGGCGTGCTATGTTGAGAAAGGACAAAAAAAACGCCGAGATAGCTCAGTTGGTAGAGCAGAGGACTGAAAATCCTCGTGTCCGCGGTTCAAATCCGCGTCTTGGCATCGCAAAAACACGAAAATTTGCCCTGTATTTACTTTCTAGTCTGCTGGGTTTTGTAAGTGCAAGGATGGGCGGTTAGAATGCGTCTTATACCACAGAAAACGGGTTTCTCGGAGAAACCCGTTTTCTACTCATGCAAAACTGAAAAGTCCCCCCAACCAGCAACTACTTTTTGATTTTGGGCTTGACGTAAGCGGTCACGGATTAAGATAATCTAACAAGTATGTACGACAATGAAATCCTAGACCCTAGCAACTCCTTAAATAATCCTCTCGATGGGAGCGATCCAGATCAAGCAGCGGAAATCCCTCCCGATCCGGAGGAAATGCTCTCATTGCTTACTTCTGCTCATGTCAGCGAGAGGATGATCGCGGCCCGCGCCTTTTGTGAATTGCGGGACGAAAGAGCGATCGCTCCTTTACTGGAGATGTTAAGCGATGTCTGTCCCCTAGTGCGTGTCAGTGTCGCCTACGCTTTGGGCAGAAATCCCAGTCTTAGCGCCGTGGAGCCTTTAATCGAGCTACTGGCCAGAGATTGGAATGGTTACGTCAGAAAAGGGGTAGTTTGGGCCCTAGGTAACTGTGGTGATCGCAGAGCGATCGAGCCTTTGGTTCATGCTCTCAAAACCGATATTTCGGCGGTGCGATTATGGGCCGCCAGTAGTTTGGCCCAGATTGCCAAGGTCAATTATGAAGATATCATCACCGTCTTGCCGCCTTTAATTGAAGGATTGCGCCGAGATTTAATCGCGGCGGTGCGGAGTAATTGCGCTTGGTCGATCGGTCAATTATGCCGAGAATTGCCCTTAAATGTGATTTATGCCACGGCGATCGATGCTTTGATCGAGGCCTTGGTGGAAGATGAGGATTTAGGTGTCAAGGAAGATGCCAGGGGTGCTTTATTAAAAGTGGGCGACCCGAGAGGATTACAATTGATCGAGGAATTAGAGCTTGAAGGAATTATCTAAACCGCTAATTTTGGGCGTTACGGGGGCATCAGGGCTGATTTATGCCGTCCGTACTCTCAAATATCTACTTTTAGCCGACTACACGATCGATCTAGTGGCCTCCAAATCAGCTTACACTGTCTGGCAAGCAGAAGATAATGTGCGGATGCCTCCAGAACCAGAGCTGCAAGAACAATTTTGGCGCGGCCAATGCGGGGTGATGGAAGGGGGAAAATTACGCTGTCATCGTTGGGGCGATGTGGGGGCAACGATCGCCAGTGGTTCCTATCGCACCCTTGGTATGGTAATTATTCCCTGTAGCATGAGTACAGTGGCCAAATTAGCGGGGGGATTAAGTTCCGATTTGCTAGAAAGGGCGGCCGATGTGCAGATGAAGGAGGGCAGAAAATTGGTTTTAGTACCGCGAGAAACCCCCTTTAGTTTAATTCATCTGCGTAATTTAACCACTTTAGCCGAGGCGGGCGTTAGAATCGTGCCAGCAATACCGGCATGGTATCACCATCCCCAATCGATCGAGGATTTGGTAGATTTTGTCATCGCTCGTACTCTCGATCAGTTAGATATCGATTGTGTGGCCATTAATCGCTGGCAAGGACATTGACAGTTATCAGTGATCAGTTATCAGTGATCAGTTATCAGGGCTCTTCTGGTTTCTGTGTGGAAACGAGGTCTATACTGATAGTTTCTTCCGCAAAATAGTCCTAAAAGTCTTGCCCGATAAGCACTTCACGATTCCATAAGCAAAGATTATCACACAAAGTCGAGAAGAGCCTTATCAGTTATCAGTTATCAGTTATCAGATGTAAGTTTTAAGTTAATTAGTTAGTTAGTTATCTTTATCTTTATACCTGTTTACTGTTTACTGATCACTGATCACTGAATCAAGGGAGGTAAAAATGGGCTGGATTATGGTCTTATTTGCGATCGCTGTAGGCGGATTACTGATCTGGCAGAATCTGGGGGTGATCACTTTGGTCTTTTTTGGCGGTATTATGACGGTAAAACTGCCCCTAGCGGTCTGGGTGTTACTTTTCACCCTAGCGGGAATTATCAGTGGTTTAACCCTGCAATTTCTCTATGGTTTTGGTCGTCCTTTGGCCGCCCCAAAAGCTTCCCCTCCTATAGCCAATAATCCTCAAGTCCCACCCCCATCTCCCCGACCTACCTATATTCAAGATCGCGCCGCTTCTCCACCGGGTAACGATTGGGAAAGAGATAGCGGTGATGATTGGAATTTTGATGCACCCCCCGAAAAACCGACTACCATTCAGGATCGGGAAGAATTCCCGCCTAGGGTTGCTGATGGGAAAAAAGCGAATTTTGTCAAGCCCCCACAGGACAGTTCTCAAACTGGCTCGGTTTATTCCTATAGTTACCGCACGGCCAAACAGACTCGCGGGGAAAAAGCCGAGCAAGTTTACGATGTCAATTATCGGATTATTACGCCCCCCGCCCAGGATGAAAACCAAGAGCGGGAGGTAAACAAAGGGGATGAGGAAGATTGGATATAAACTTTGACAGAGTAGAGGTTTCTACCTGAATCCCTCAGAGAAGACAAACTGTTCCGGCCTTGCCTCCTGTCTTACAATGGGGAAATCTAGGTTGTGTAGATAGAGCGCCATGAAACACACATTATCCGTATTAGTTGAAGATGAAGCGGGAGTCTTAACCCGTATTGCTGGATTATTCGCCCGTCGCGGCTTTAATATTGAAAGCCTGGCCGTGGGTCCTGCCGAACAGATGGGAGTTTCTCGGATTACGATGGTAGTACCAGGAGATGAGGACAGCATCGAACAGTTAACCAAACAACTTTACAAATTAATTAACGTCCTCAAGGTGCAGGATATCACCCAAACCCCCTGTGTGGAAAGGGAATTAATGCTGATTAAAGTTAATGCTACCGCCGAGCGCCGGGCCGAAGTGATCGAATTAGCGCAGGTATTCCGGGCGCGGATTGTGGATATTTCCGAGGAAACCCTGACCATCGAAGTGGTGGGGGATCCGGGTAAAATGGTGGCGATTATGCAAATGCTGAATAAATTTGGCGTTCGCGAGGTGGCCCGTACCGGTAAAATTGCTCTGATTCGCGAGTCGGGAGTCAATACGGAATACCTCAAAGCTTTAGAGGCTAAAATGTCAATTTAGGGATATTGGGTATGAATTGGGAATTGGGGAGATGGGGTGTTGGGGTTTTAGTTGAAATTCCCCACTTCTCAACTTCCCCACTTCCCCTATTGCCTATTGCCTTCAGAAGCTGATAACTGATAAAAACTATGTCTAACCAGTCGCCGAAAACCCAAATTAGTCAACTTGTCACCGTTGCCGTGCAGAAATTGCAAGGAAAGGTGAATTTTCAGGCGGTAAATCTCAAAAAAGGGGCGAGAGTTCCTGAATTACGCCTTAAAAACGAGAATGGCAGCGGGGAAAGCAAATATCCCCTTATCGGCGATCGCTATTTGTTGGGTCGTAGTTCCAGTTCCTGTGATATTACTATCCGTAACACTGTGGTGAGTCAGATTCATTGTTCCCTGCAGCGTGACCCGAAAAATCCCCATCATTTCCTGCTCACAGATGAAAACTCCACCAACGGGGTTTATATGGGTAAACGTCGTCTCAAAAGCGTTTCCCTGCGTCATGGTGATATCTTTACCCTGGCCCCCCCAGACTTAGCCAATTGTGTCACCATCTCCTACTACTGTCCCCCTCCCCTGTGGGCGCGACTTTTGCGCTATGGTTTCTATGGTGCGGGGGGTATTTTCGGTTTATTAGTTTTAGCGGTTATCTGGGAAAGTCGCAAAGTTAATGTTTATCCACTCCCTTCCGGGGTGAGCGGTCCGGTGGTGGTTTACCCTAGGGATGGTCAAACTCCCCTCAATCCCATTCGACAGGAAACTCACCGAGAATTAGATAATCTGGGCGATTTTTCTCCCTATCTGCCCCAGGCGGTTGTCGCTTCCGAAGATAGTCGTTTTTACTGGCATTTTGGCGTTGATCCTCTGGGGATTGTCCGGGCTATTATGATTAATTGGCAAGGTCAAGGCATTCGTCAAGGGGCCAGCACCCTGACTCAACAGTTAGCGCGTAGTTTATTCCCCGAAGTCGGTCGCCAAAATACTGCCGATCGCAAACTCCGGGAGGCTGTGGTCGCTTTACAATTAGAAGCGGTCTATAGTAAGGATACAATTCTCAAAACCTATCTCAATCGAGTTTATCTCGGTCTGGCCGGTTACGGTTTTGAAGATGCGGCCGGCTTTTATTTCGATAAATCCGCTAGAGATTTAGATATCTCCGAGGCTGCCACCCTTGTGGCTATGTTACCCGCCCCGAATTTATTTAATCCCATTCAAGATTACGACACTTCCGTACAATTACGCAATCGTGTCATCGATCGCATGGCCGAATTAGGCATGATTTCCCCGGAAGCGGCGGCCAGCGCCCGCAGATCTCGCATTGAAATCAGTCCCCAAGCCAAAAAATCCCTATCTAGTACTATTGCACCATATTTTTATAGTTACGTTTTCGAGGAATTACAGGACCTTTTAGGGGAAGAAGTGGCTAAAGAGGGCAATTTTATCGTTGAAACCAGTTTAGACCGCCGGCTGCAAGCGATCGCAGAAAAAAGCTTAAAAAATAATGTCCTAAAGCAAGGACCCCGCTATCGATACTCCCAAGGGGCTTTAGTTACCCTAAACAGTCAAACCGGGGAAATTCTCGCTTTAGTCGGGGGAGTTGATTATCAAAAAAGCCAATTTAACCGCGCTGTCCAAGCTAAACGTCAACCCGGTTCCACTTTTAAGGTATTTGCTTATGCTGCCGCCCTAGAAAAGGGAATATCGCCCTATAAAACCTATACCTGCGCTGGACTCTCTTGGCAAGGACAGGCCTATTCTCCCTGTGAACGCAGTAGCGGGGGGGTCAATATGTTTCAAGGTTTAGCGCGATCGGAAAATAGTGTTGCCCTTCGCATTGCTCGCGAGGCAGGATTAAGTAATGTGGTCAATGTGGCGGAACGTTTGGGGGTGAAATCACCTTTAAATCCCGTACCGGGGCTAATTTTAGGGCAAAGCGAGGTAAATGTCTTAGAAATGACTGGCGCTTATGGGGTTTTTGACCATGGCGGGCGCTGGAATCGTCCCCACGCCATTAAACGCATTCTCGACGCTTCCGACTGTAAAAATGTGGAGGATTTGAGTACTTGTCGGGTTATTTATGACTATGGCGAAGATAGCGATAGAAATCAGCAGGTAATCTCCCCTAAAACCGCCGAAACGATGAATAGTTTATTGCGGGGGGTGATAACTAATGGTACAGGAGGCGCTGCTAGTATTGGCATGGGAGAAGCGGGTAAAACGGGAACTACGGATAATTATGTGGATCTCTGGTTTATCGGCTATCTTCCCCGGCGCGACTGGGTGACAGGCATTTGGTTAGGGAATGATAATAATTCTCCCACTGCGGGCAGTAGTCAACAGGCAGCCAAGTTATGGGGCGATTATCACCGTCAGTTAATAACTACACAAAACTAATCCCAATGACTCTCAAGCTCAGACCCATTTTAACCGTCTATCCTTAAGATTGGTGGAAGGAACCACAGAGACACAAAGGACACGAAGATCGATCGCTTCTATAGTAAGTTAAACTGATCACACAAAGAGTGAGAGAGCCGCTGAATCTCCCCCACTTCCCACTGCCCACATAATAAGGGTGTCTTAGCCCTAGCTAACACACCCTTACCGATCATTTCTAGTGGCTTAATTTTCCCCAAAAAATCCACAATTGCCCGACCCACCGCAGTGGATGGACAGGGATAGATTAGATAACAACAATATTAGTATTGGTGATAGCTGCAAAGTTACTGAGGGTTGCGATTTGAACCGCAGCAGTGACACCAGTACCATCTACGTCAAACCGTAAAGCACCATCAGTGGTGTTATAGATAAATCTTTGCGCTGTAGTAGTGGCGCTGGTAGCTCCCGCACCAGACAGGAATTGTGCAGTAGTCAAAGCACCGAGACTCGGTAAAGCAGTAGAACCGCCGAAACCAGTTCTAGTAACTTGGATAAGATCCTCACCAACAGCGGGGTTAAAATCGGTGATGGTGTCAATGCCTTGGGTAGAACTACTGAAAACAAAACGGTCAGCACCAGCGCCGCCGGTTAGGGTATCAGTTCCCGGACCACCGTTTAGGGTATCGTTTCCATCGCCACCATTGAGGCTATCGTTTCCATCGCCACCCAATAGGGTGTCGTTTCCATTGCCACCGATTAGGGTATCGTCTCCCGAAACACCAGTTAGGTTATCGTTTCCATCGCCACCATTGAGGCTATCGTTACCAGGGTTACCATTTAGGCTATCGTTTCCATCGCCACCGATGAGGGTATCGTTCTTAGAGCCACCCCCTAAGAAATCGTTGAACGAACTACCTATCATGAAATAGGGATTCATGTTGGGGATTTGGTCGATGGTAGTTGCACCCTCGATGGCCATAGGGTCCAAATTTATTGGTTTCGGACCTGCTGCTTTCGTGTACACACGACCGTTGGTGTTGATTTTTAGTTGATGAGTGCCTGGAACATCAGATCTAACAAAGGTATTGGTACCTGCTGGCAGGGAAAAGTCCTTAGAAGAGGGTGTCTTGTACACGGAAAGGGTTGAGCTAACATCAACAGTCGTTCCGTTGAATAATCTCCAAGCCGTACTGCTGTCATCCTCGAAAACGCCAATGGAAGTGAGATTATGTGTACCAGTGGCTGTTGTCGGCAGAGAAATAGAGGCATAAGGATTGAAGTACAAGAACTGGGCAACTGTTGCAAATGAAGAAAAATTGAAACTAACGCCCATGGTGGCTTTTTCAAAAGATACGGTAATAGTGTCAGTGGCCATAGTTTTTTCTTTGAATGATATGTTTGAATTTGAAGAGTTTGACAATACTCTACTCGATTATTACACACCCAGAAAAAAATCCAACCTTTTTCTCTTGGTTTGTTTCCTGAATTGTTGCTAATGGTTAAATTTTTATCAATTTTGGGTTAATTTGGGGCTGGGTGTGACATAAATCACCCCAGAAATTAAAGTTAATGTCACCGATAGCCAAAAGGCAATCTGAGAAATTAAGTTATATTCAGAAGGCAAGGGAGCAATTAAGAGAGCGATAGCGATAATTTGGCTGACTGTTTTGCTTTTTCCCCACCAATTAGCCCCTTTTATGTCGCTATTTCCCGTTAAATTTGGATTAATGCGCCAACCAGCGATCGCTAATTCCCGAGCGAGAATCAAAAATACTCCCCAAGCAGCAATTAAATCCATTTCAATCAGAGCTAAGAGGGGAGCGAGAACCAGCAATTTATCGACCAAAGGATCGAGAAATTTCCCTAATTCGGTGATTTGATTGAATTTTCGCGCTAGATAACCATCGAGCCAATCGGTGCTGGCAGCAATCAGAAAGATAATTAAACTTAACCAGCGATCGATTTCTGTGCCTTGGTGCAACCAGTATAAAATTAATGGCAGTCCCAAGAGTCGCGATAGGGTAATCGAGTTGGGTAGGTTCATTTTTCAGTGATCAGTAAACAGTAAACAGTAATCAGTAATCAGTCAACATTAATCAGTAAAAAGGCAGCTGCGAGCTTGTCGCTTAATACTATTCACTGAAAACTCACACCTGATCACTGATAACTGATAACTGATAACTGATAACTGATATTTAGCTGGCTAATTTGAGATCGAAATTACTTTGTTTATTGCCTAATTGTCTGAGCCAACGATAATTATAAGTTAAAGCACCTCGCAGGGTGGGATAAACGGCATAATTAACGCCAAATTCTTGGCAAACTTCCGCTAAGATTGGGGCGATTTTAGGGTAGTGAATATGGCAAATTTGCGGAAAAAGATGGTGAACGACTTGATAATTTAATCCTCCTAAATACCAATTTAAAAATATATTTTTAGGGGCAAAATCTACAGTAGTTCGCACTTGAAAGATTGCCCATTCGTCTTCGATTTGGTTAGCTGCCGAGGGTTGAATAAATTCGGCGGGTTCCAAAACGTGAGCTAACATAAATACATGACAGGCAAGCACTCCATAGGTCATAAAAGCAATGAGAAAACCGATCGCTATTTCTAGGGGACTATAACCAACTAAGAGAGGAATGCCAATAAACCAAAAGAGATAAACAAGTTTTCCGCTCAATAAAACGAATAGATCGATCGGTTTAGGATTGGGAATTTTAATCTCGCCAAAACGATGACCAAAGAGGATAGAGCGCACATCGGAGAATGACCAATAGATAGGAATTATAGCGTAGAGAATCGGGATAAATAAATGTTGATAACGATGATACCATTTATGCTCGGCATGGGGAGTCATTCGCACGATACCATCGCCGTGAATTTCCACATCGTACCCTAAAACATTGGTGTAGGTATGATGGAGATAATTATGACGAAAACGCCAGAGATAACTGGAAGTACCGATGATATAATCGTAGCTCATGCCCATGAGAGAATTAACCCATTTTTTACTAGAATAGCCGCCATGGTTAGCATCATGACCAATGCTAAAACCGATTCCTGCTAATCCTCCTCCTAAAACCATGCAACCAATAATTTTTAGCCACCAGATATCCGGACCAAAAAGCACAAATAGCCAAGCGGCAATTACCCAAGTTAAAATCGTGATCGTCTTCAGGTACATGGCAAAATTATCTCTGGTGGGGATGCCGTTTTCGGTAAAATAAGCATCAACCCGTTTATTCAATTCCTTTCTAAAACCCTGATTTTCGGTAAAAGTTACTCGCATTCCTAATTTTTGTCCTAGAAGTTGATATGACGGCTATTTGTGGCAGCTCAGAGTGAATTTATGGGTCTTGTACTGGTTTGCTAAGGCTGTCTCAGCATAACTGATAATTTCTCATCAGTCCCTCATCTATTGTCAGAGAAAGAGGTGCGCTTGGCAAGGCAATCGCTCAATTTGTTTGCTCCTCTTGCAGAAAATCCTCGGTTTTTACCTAATCAGATATCAGATACCTGTAGCCGGTGATAGAAATGAGCGTTAGGTACTTTTATACTACTATTAAAGCGATTGAAGGCGATCGAGTTTTCTGGTGCGAAGTGCCACAATTAAGAAAATCGATCAATGCGATCGCTGGAAGCGTGGCCGATGATGAAGCGGTGTATTTTTATCTGTGGCAATGGTTACAGAATGATCCTAATAACCAATTAGTCAAGTCTCATTGGATGGTTTTTTTACAATATCGCTCCTGTATAGTAACTCAAAGGGTCTATCAAAATGTTGGCCATCGGATCGATGCTGATTATGACACCCTCTTCTACTATTTGCTGAATTTGCTTTCTACGGCAATCACCAACAATCCTCGCAATTTTTACGGTAACTTTCAGGATAACAAGACCAAACCGGGATTTTTTCGCTTAATCTTAGAAAAATGGACAGATAAAAAATTGAGAAATACTCTCTATAATTTTCTGCGAGGAGAGTATAAAACGATTGGCAGGACTAATCTCGGTATAGTCAGTCTTTTTAGTGCGAATAAAATTCAAAAAGTTTTACGAGCATCGGGTATCTTTAACGAGAATCATCTGCTAATATTTAACTGTTTTCGAGAGGTTAAAAAAGCTTCTGTTAGATCATTGGATAACTGGCAAGAGGAGGATTGGCAACAGGTAATCGATCGCCTACAGCAGTTACAACCGCAAGTTATTCTCACCGTTGAGGAAGTGCAAGCAAAACTCAATCAAATAGGGGAGATAATGCGTAATCATATCGATCCTCCTTACTCTAGATTTGAGCCTACTAATTATGACGATAATAGCAATTACTTTTGGGAAAATCTCTCCAGCAAGAAGCCAAGTAACGATTTACTACAACAGCAAGAAATCCAGGAAGATATTAATAAGTTATTAATCACTCTTGAGGATGAAGTTAAACAGATTGCATATTGTTACTATCATCAAAAGATGACGCAAGCACAGATCGCTAATCGATTGGGAGTTCACTCATCTACTATTAGTCGAGAAATAACCCAATTATGTAAAAAAATTTATCAGCTACTCTGTGCAAGGGAAGGCAAAGATTGTCCTATTTTGTTAAATGAGATTAAATTACAATCTCGGCAAAAACAAGAGATCGATGCTTATCTGGAATATTTTTGTCAGTCCTACTTAACTCAAATCTAATCTGTTAGGAGATACCATGAAAGTCAACCTCGATATTTTGCAACAAATTAACCCGAAATCCCTTTGGCTAACTTTTTCGGAAACAGAGATTAAACAAGCTCGATCGATTCTCGGTCAATACTCTAATCAAACCGCCAAAAATCAGGCTTTGATTAATTACTTAGTCCAAATATGCTTAAGCAATTGGCTGAAAGATAATCTTGATTTTTCCCTTCAAACAACACCTAAAAACCATCAGTATCTTTGGGAGTTTATTAACGGGTTTACTTGGCAAATTCAAGACAAAAAAGTTACTACTATTCCCAGTCAAGCTATTGACATTGAGGGATTGACAATAGAGCAAGAATGGGTTGATATTCCCGATTTAGCGGCAGATTTTTATCTAGGGGTGCAGGTAGATTTAGCAAAAAAATTCCTCAATATCTGGGGTTTTATATCCAGAAAAGATGTTAAAAATCTCGCAGAATACGATCCAATTTACCATCAATATTATTTGGACAGTGAGCAAATTATTGATGATTTAGATATTCTTTGGCAGAGTTGTTTAGAGGGAGAGAGTGAACAAGGAAAACTGGAATCTTTAGCAAATTTATCGCCAGCAACAGCAGAAAAATTAATTAAAAAGTTAGGTCAAGTTTCACCCTATTCTCCGAGATTAGATATTAGTTGTCAGCAGTGGTTAGCTTTGTTGAATAATCAGCAATGGCGAGAAAAACTTTATCAGCAGCGTCTAGAAATAATCCCCACTAAACTTAGTCAATGGTTGCAGGGAATTATTACAGAGAAATGGCAGGAAATCCTCATCACTATCGACAATTATCGTCCAATTAATCCAGGTTTTTTGTTGGCTGCTGAAAAAATCAGCGGCCGAGAATCTCCGACAGATATTCAGCGAGAAATTAGACAACTGTATGCTAGTCAAAAAGAGGTGGAATTTTCGGAACATTTAACCCCACAGGAAGCTTTAGCAAAACTGCAACATCAAACCCAAGATGAAACTATTCGCTGGCAAGCGGCCGAATATCTCTGGAATATCGATCCTCATTATCCTAATGCTGCTATCCGCAAAATGCTCGATGTGGGTAGTCAATTAATGGGTTATAAAATCGCTTTAATGGTGGGAGTTTTATCGACCAGTCACCAGAGAGTTGCTGTCTTAATTCGTGCCTATGCCATGGACAATTTTGCCAAGCTACCCCCCGGTTTATCTTTGCAAATTAGCGATGAAATAGGCCAATTAATCCCCGGTTTAGAAGCAATAGCAAGGGAGAAACCCTTAGATAGCTATCTACAGCTTTATTTTCTAGCTGATGCCGACGATCGCTTTAATGTTAACCTAAGCTTAGGGGACAGTAGCATTACCGAGCAGTTTAGTATTTAATAGAGATAGCAGAAAATGTCAAGGGTAAAGACATGAGCAGAGTTGTGATTCTGAAAATTGGGGAGGGAAATTTTGCAACGGGATTCTCCGTCACTCTAGAAATTCGTGACAATCATCGCTTGATAGCGCCTTTTGCCGAGGGTAAATTAGTCCCTAACCTTGACATTGCTGACGCTTTGCAAAATTATCGTCGAGCTTATTATCATTGGGTAAAAAGTCAACCCAGTTTAGGAATTACCGTTCCTCGTAGTATGATCACCCATGCAGCGGTAGGTGATCCTAGAGACAACCTGAGACAAGCTACTCAAACTTTAAACGATAGCCTAAATGAATGGCTAAACTCTAGTTATCTGAGTTCGATACAAAATCGTATCTTGTTCCATATAGGTAATCAGTCAGAAGTAAGATTTTTTATCCAAACTACCCACTTTGATTTACAACAAATTCCCTGGGAGTGTTGGAATTTTTTACGGGATTGGTGGAATGATGTGGAAATTGCTCTTACTATCCAGAGAAATCCTCCGATAATTAACCTTACTCCTCCGATTAATATTTTAGTAATTTTGGGTAATATTGACATCGAAAACGAGCATAATTCCCTGTGTTTATCCAGTTTGCAAACGGCACTAGGAAACCCAGATAAGGTTTATATACAAATATTAAGTCCTAGTTCAGAAGTTCCTCTTTCAACGATAAATATTCAGAATGAGTTGATCAAAAATCCATGGGATATTGTAGTTTATTTAGGTCATAGTCAAACCAGTAGCGACGGTTACGATGGAGTTTTTATCATTGATAATGATACGGCTTTATCTCCTGAACATAACTTAAGAAATTCCCTAAAAATAGCTGTTAAAAAAGGCTTAAAACTTGTTATCTGTAATTCCTGCGATGGGTTAGGTATTGGTCGTCAGTTGGCTAATATCGGAGTAGCGCATATTATTGTTATGAAAGAACCCATCGCTGTGCGGGTTGCTTTGAGATTTCTAGAAGTTTTTCTTCCCAATTTTCTTGAACATAAATCCCTACAAGAATCCTTAACAATCGCTCGACAAGAATTAAGATTACATGAATTTGAGAAGGATGCTGCTAGTTCTTCTTTACTGCCTCGTTTGATAGAAAATCCTGAAGAACCACCGTTAATTTTACCTTTACCCCCTGAAAATACGGAGGAAAATCACCAAAATAGTTATGAGCAAAGTTGGCCTTTACGTCTATCTAGTCGCTGGAAACAAGCTCTGTTATTTATTTTAAGTATTCTGGTAACTTTATCAGTTTTATATTGGGGAGGAGTATTTTCCGATGATGCTAGTAAATACCCAGAAATTAGCTTAGGTGAAGAAATATTATTAAAGACAAACCGACAAGATAACAGTATTGAACGGGGAAGACAAGCTTTTAAAAACCAAGAATATAAACAAGCAATTCAGCTTTTTAAAAAATCCCTCGATCGCTTGCCCAATAATCCAGAAATTCGCATCTATTATAATAACGCTCGTGCGGCCTATCAAGACAGAAATCCCTTAAAAATTGCCACCAGTGTTCCTCTTGGTAATAATCCAGAAATTGCTCAGGAAATTTTACGAGGTATTGCCTTATTCCAAGAGGAGTTAAACAATGAACAGGCCAAAAACCCTGATTTTCACTTTCTACAGGTAGTGGTAGCTAATGATAATAATAGTGGCGTAGATGCCAAAGATCGAGCCGAAAAATTTGTTAAAGATCCGTCAATCATAGCAGTGGTTGGTCATAATGCTTCTGCTGCTAGTGAAGCGGCCAAAGATATCTATGTACAAGGGAAAATTGTTGCCCTATCTCCCACCAGCTTTTCCCCGAAAATCTCTGGCAATGGCTATATATATAAAATGGTTCCCGATCTGGAAACTTTTGCCACAACCTTAAGTGAATACATCCGCAAACAAACTGACAAGCTAATTATCCAAAACCCCACTAATTTAATTTGTTACGATAATCGCTCTGGGGATAATTATAACTTCGCTCAAAAATATAGAAACATTCTTCTCGGTCAGCAGTTTCAAAAAGTCATTAAAGATGCAGATTTTGACTGCAATATCGAACCAAAAAATAATTTAGATCAAGAGAAAATTTATCAAAAAATCGCTCAATACCAAGTAAATATTCTCATGGTTGCTCCCTATATTGACGATCTGAAAAGAGCCGTCAGTATCTTTAAGCAACGTCCCGCACAACAGTTAAACTTAGTAATTTTGGGTTCCCCCTCTTTTCAAAGTTATCTCACCCTTGCAGAAGGTAAACAGGGGGTAGAAAATTTAGTTATCACCGTGCCTTGGTATGATCTCAAACAAGATAATTATATCCACAGTTTTTGGCAAAATAAGATCAATGTTTGGCGCACTCCCATGGCCTACGATGCGACCAAAGTTATCCTCAACGCTTTGCGAAAGTTATACCAACAAGGACAAAAATTCGATCGAGAATTGTTAAATCAAGTTTTAAGAAACGATTTTTCTATCGAAGGAATGACTGGCACTGTTAGATTCGATGAAAATGGTGTCCGCAACATGAACAATAATCCTGATGATCGCCGCTACTTGATTCTACAGGTCAAAAAGGGTCGATTTGTCCCCCTCGCTCCCATTAAATCTGCCGGTTCAGTCTAAACCTTCCTATCCTTGTCAAGACTTTTTACAAAAATTAACCTTACCCACTGCATCAAAGTTAGCCATCACTCCTAATTAACAGGTAATACCTCTAGGAGACAGACGGCATGAAATTGTCAAAAAAATTAACCCCAAAAGCCTTGATTTTTTGGCTGATCGGTGATAAGGCAGGAAATTCTCTCGTTGCGATCTGGAATTGGTTGTGGGGTATTCCTATCGAATCCGGCGGAAAAATTGCCGTAGAATCGGCCAAAGAATCCCTAGAATTGATGCAAAAATCCCTAGCGGAATTGACAGAATCGGTGGCGAAAGTAGTAGCGGCCCAGCAATCGGCTCAAGCACAATACGAGGCAAAAAAACAGGAACACACAAACTACTTGCAACAGGCTGTCACCGCTCAAAAAAAAGGTCTTCAAGAAGCGGCAAGACTGGCTATGGTTAAGGTTATCTCCCTAGAAAAAATTCTACCCGCTATGAAAGATCGGGTCGATAATGCCGAAAAAGTGGTCATTGCTGCTAAGGAAAAACTTCGCAAAGAGCAGGAAAAAATCGAGCATTATAAGTTAGAAATGAGCAACTTAAAAGCGATTAGTTCCATGAATGAGGCTTTAGGCAAAATAAACGAATTTGATAGTAGTCTCAACCTCAATACCTCCCGCGATCGCTTTGAGGATGCCAATGAAGCGATTAACGACCGTTATCGAAAAGAAAACGCCTATAGTGAATTAAGCGAGAACTATAGCGAGAAATTAGCTCAAGAAATCGATTTCTTAAGCCTTGATGACGAAATTAACCGCCGTTTAGCCGAATTCAATCAGCAAAGTTAAGGAGTAAAGCGATGACAAAGACTGGCAAAAAAGCGAGCTTACCGCCAATTTCCTATGTGTTACTGGGGTTGATCGGTTGGTTTCTTTTTCCCCAAATATTGGCAATATTTGCCCCAAAAGCCGATAATAATCCCCGCATCAGTTACGGCAATCATCTCCTGATCAAAACTAATTCTAACACCGCCAAAGAATCAGCGATCGCTGCCATTGCTCAAGGTGATCACCAAGAAGCAGAGCAACTCCTGCAAAAATCCCTCACTCAACGTCCCAACGATCCCGAAAGCGTAATTTATCTCAGCAACCTGCAAACTGGCTCAAATCCCTTCAAAATCGCCGTTGTTGTGCCAGCAACAACTAATCCCAACGTCGCTCAGGAAATATTGCGAGGAGTCGCCAGCGCACAAACCCAGATCAATCAACAGGGAGGGATCAACGGCAGAAAACTGATGGTTATCGTGGTTAATGACGATAATCAGCCGCAGATATCGAAAGAGGTAGCCAGGGAATTAGTCAAAAATCCCGATATTATCGCTGTTATCGGTCATAATGCCTCCGATGCCAGTTTAGCCGCCGCTCCCATCTACGAAAAAGGCGGTTTGGTGATGATTTCTCCCACCTCCCTGGCTAATAATCTCTCCGGTGCGGGAAATTATATCTTTCGTCTGGTGGCTTCTAACGGCAAAATTACGGAAACCTTAGCAAATTACATAGTAAATACAGCTAAAGTCCAGAAAATTGCTTTTTGCTACGATTCTCAAGCTCCTGATAATATTTCCTTTAAAGATGAGTTGATGGCTAATGTGGCGAAAAAAGGCGGTCAAATTGTGCCGATTGTCTGCGATCTGAGTGTACCCAATTTTAAGGCCGATCAAGCCCTTAATCAGGCGATTTCTGGGGGTGCTAACGGCCTATTTGTCGTCGCTCATGTTGATCGTCTCGATCCCGTTTTTGAGGTTATTCGCTCCAATCGTCAGCGTTTGCCTCTGTTTAGTAGTCCCACCCTCTACAATATTCGCACCCTCGAAGATGGCGGCAAAAACGCCCAAGGTTTAACCCTTGCCGCACCCTGGCACCCCTCGGTTAACCAGACTTTTGCCAATCTTATGCAGGAACAGTGGCGCGGTCCGGTTAGTTGGCGCACAGCCACCAGTTTTGACGCTACACGGGTGATTATTGCCGGTTTAAGGGAAAATACCCATCGTCAGGGCCTACAATCCAGGCTGCGCTCCGGCAATTTTCATCAAACAGGGGCCACCGGAAAAATTAGCTTTGATCCTAATACTGGCGATCGCATCGGTCAACCGGTCTTAATTCAAGTGCAATCAACTCCCTCCGGTGAGCAGTTTGTCCCTTTACCTTGAAAAGTCCCCAGTCCACCAAAGTCGGGAGAGTTGCCAACTCTCCCCCCAGAAAATCTCAAAAATTACAATTATTTCAATGTTCAACCCCGAGCAAGAAATGAATGACTAATATGTTAAAATATGCCTAAGTAGGTAGGTTTTAAAAATTGTCAGATGCCCCCTTAATAAGGGGTCATCTGCACCCCCCTTATTCAGGGGGGCAGGGGGGATCAAAGGCAAAATCTATCTTCAATTAAATTATAACTACTTACTTATGGATATCGTTATTATCGAAGATGAAATTGAAATCGCCCATTTGATTCAGCAAACTTTAGAGCGGGAATCATTTAATTGTCATCTGGCTTATAATGGTAGGGTAGGACTAGAACTATTTTATCAAAAGCAACCAGACTTAGTTATTTTAGATTTAATGTTACCCGAATTAGACGGACTGGAATTGTGTGCTAGAATTCGCCAAAAACCCGGGACAAAAGACCCCTATATCTTAATGTTAACCGCTAGGGGAGAAGAGATTGATCGCATTATCGGCCTATCTACGGGAGCCGATGATTATATGGTCAAACCCTTTAGTCCCCGGGAATTAACCGCTCGCGTAAGAGCCTTATTAAGACGTAGTTTAAGACACGATAGTCAACCCCAACAACTCCATCGCAGCCGTCATTTTCTGATCGACTTAGATCAACATTCTGCTCTTCGTAAATTGGAAGGAATGCCGGAGGAAACCCTCGATTTAACCACCTTAGAATTTAATTTATTAGCTACCTTTGTCAGTTATCCCAATCGCGTCTGGAGTCGCACCCAATTAATCGATAATCTCTGGGGGAATGATTTTTTTGGCGATGAAAGGGTAGTAGATACCCATATCCGACGCTTACGCAAAAAAGTAGAACCCGATCCTGCTAATCCGATCTTTATCAAAACTGTAGTCGGTGTCGGTTATAAATTTGAGGATGACATTATTTAGGGTCTGCTGAAAAAGTTTGTTGGTGGGGTTAGTAGTCAGGAGTCGGGAGTCAGTATTCAGGAGGCAGTATTCAGGAGATCAGTAGCTGGTTATAATTAAATTAAAAATAGATTTTAGGTTCGATCCCCCCTTAGTCCTAGGGTGAATTCATAGTAGGGTTGATTCATGAATCAACCCTACCCTTAGTCCTCCCTTGATAAGGGTGGTGTCTGATAATTTTTAACGCCTACCTACTTAGGAGATGGCTTTTATTTATTCTCCCCCCACACCCCAACCCCACACCCCAAACCCCACTTCCCCACTTCCCCACTTCCCCACTTCCCCAGACCCCACAC
>NZ_JADBUE010000301.1:0-29820 GCF_020245805.1 Microcystis sp. M179S2
TCGACATAACCTATTCGTTTCGGCAAATTTCAGACTCTTATTCTGTTTTTTATCTATTAAGGACAGATTTTCAACAGTATCACCAAAAAACTCTTTTATTACGCTGGCAACACTATCTCCTTGTGGCGATCGCTGTCTCGTGAGAGTATTGGCAAAAATAAATAACCTTTTATTAGATCACGAAAGACTTTTGCAAGAGGTCTTATACTCGGTGTACTTCAAAATTAGATTGATTGCTCGAATACTTTAGCCATGAAAAAACTTCTTTCTCTGGCCACCCTAACTGTTCTCTTTTCTGTTTCTTTTGGGTTAACCTGGATGAAGCTGGGAAGTGCCAACGACGATGCCAAAATTGAGGCTCGTATTGCTGCTTGGGGTCGCAATTGCAAAAATGCCGTTGTTTCCCATATGGGAAGCGACGTTTCGATGTCCGATATTAATGTGACTCTCGGTGCAACACTTCAGTCTTCTATTGATGCGGGAGAAACAACACTCCAAGATATCAACCGAGGTGGATTAACCTACAATTGGTCTGTGCCGAAGAAAAAAGTCTCTGGTTACTGTAATACTGACGGGAAAGGCAATGTTACAGAGTTTAAATTAGACTAAACAAACCAAGAGTCCCCTTTTTCAGTGACAGGACTATCAAGGCTGCGTCACTCAAAACAGTATGGTTGGTATTGCAAGGTAAGGGTTAGCTTGTTGCAGGGGTCTCCCTTGCAAGGCATTTCCAGAGGTTCCACCTCTTGTATAACCTATCAGGGAAAGGAGGGAGACCCTCCCTTGTCTCATTCTAAGGTTCTATCTTGGTAATGAGACAAGACATCTCCAAAAATCTGTAATAAGGACTAGAAGTATCTAATTCCATTCTGCAAGCAGATCACAACATCTGCTCGAAAACCTGACAGACGCGGGGTTGAAAGCGCTGACGGTGTTTTATTTTTAAAAAAGGGCGCGTAAATTCGAGATAGCGAGGGGATAAACCGGAAGTATCGATGACTCGAATCGATCGCAATGTGCCTAATTCTAATTCCTTTTGAACCATCAATTCGGAAATGCCGGCAGCTGCCAAACTATTCTCGATGATTGCTTTCACCATTTCCCCCGTATTTAACAGCAAAGTCACCTTTAATGTCCGTAAATCGATGCCCCAATTCTGTAACGCTTCCTGGAATCTTTGTTGAGTTCCCGATCCCGATTCTCGCATTACCCAAGGGGTTTCCACTAATTCCGGCAATTCGATCGCTTCTCTTTTATACCAAGGATGAGAACGTCCGACAATAATTAATAGGCGATCGCTGCCGACGATCTCCTGTTCTAAACAATGTGTTAAATCACTCTTGACTTCTCCCTCGATTAATGCTAGGTCAAAACGTCCGTTAGCCGTACCCAGACAGATTTCTTCCGTATTAGCTAGGGTGCAGTTGATCTTAATTGCCGGATAGCGCTCCTGAAAATCGCTAATTTTTGCCGGGAGCCAATAGTTACCAATAGTCAAACTCGACCCTAATTGTAGTTCTCCCCGTTGCAAGTCGTTGAATTCCGCTAATCCCCTTTCTGTCAAAGTTACCTGGGTAAGAATGCGTTGCGCTTCTAATTGCAATAAACGTCCTGTTTCCGTGATCTCGATGTGACGACCGACGCGATGGAATAATTTCACCCCGTATTCACTTTCTAGGGAGGCAATAGCGGCACTGACGGCCGGTTGGGTGATATATAAAGCTTCTGCTGCTTTGGTGAAGTGGAGATGTTCGGCAGTCGCTAGAAAGATTTCCAATTGATCTAGGGTCATTCTGGCCATGGCAAGGGGTTTTTCGTCTCTATTGGTCTTTCCATCATTTTAATTTATTAAATCAACAAGAAAGAATATTTGATTTTATTAATAGCTCTTTCTAGAGTAGAAGTAGGGCGATCGAGACCAGAAGAGCCGATTAAGAAAAAAATCCCATGACTACCATGATTACTGCCATATCCACAGCAATAGCGGCCTTTATTGCCACTAATCTCGATGACATCCTGATTTTGACGATTCTTTTCGCCCAGGTCAATAAACTTTTTCGCCGTCGTCATATCGTTATCGGTCAGTATTTAGGCTTTATACTGCTGATTTTGGCGAGTTTAACCGGCTTTTTCGGGAGTTTCTTGATTCCGGCTCAGTGGATTCGTTTTCTCGGCCTGTTGCCGGTGATTTTCGGGATTCGGAGTCTCTGGCAGCGAGAAGAAACCGAGACGGATAATCCTCTGGAGATGGCTGTAGAATCAGCACCGTCTTCTCCTTTGCTGGCCTGGTTTTCCCCTCAAACCGGTGCTGTGGCGGCAATTACCATCGCCAATGGCAGTGATAATATCGGCATTTATCTGCCGCTGTTCGCTAGTAATACTTGGCCAAATTTAGTCACTATCGTCAGCGTTTTTCTGATCTTGGTGGGTGTTTGGTGTTTTACTGCTCATCAGTTGACTAAATTACCGGCGATCGCTAATTTAATTAGCAGTCACGGTAGCCACTTTGTCCCCTGTGTGCTGATCGGTTTGGGTGTGTTTATGATCAAGGAAAGTCTTCCCCTGGCTTTCTTGGCCCTATCCTTAAGCTATGGATGGACCCTTCTCCAGCAGCAAGCAGAATCTATTTAGGGTTTGCGGCAAAAAGTTTTTCCTGGGGGCAGGGTGTAGGGTGTAGGGTGTAGGGTGTAGGGTTTTACCCATTTTCAGGGAAAAAGTCCAGGGATTTTCCCCCCGATCACTCCAATGGCCGGTACTTTTGGATTTCAAAAAGGTCTAAAAGTCTTATCGAACAATGTTTTTAGATTTATTCAGCAAACCCTATTTGATTTTTGATTCAATACAAATACATCTAAAAAGAGATTTTAGATTTTTTCCATACCATCTATAACTCAAGTGCCATAGAATAACATCATCTTCTCAAACGATCAACTTGAAACCGACCCCTAGTCATCTCGATCATGTTATTTTTTCTCAAATCACCAGTGACGGAAAGCAAGACCAGCATTAAACCGAAAAAAGTCAATCCCAATCGAGTCCGCGATCATCTGGCCAATGAACGCACCTATCTGTCTTGGATGCGAACAGCGATCGCATTAATGGGTTTTGGTATGGTTATCCTGCGTTTACGGGCCTTTCATCCTCCTCTGGTTCCCCGGCCCGGTTATGGCTGGAAATTAGGCTTAATGTTTGCTTTAGTGGGTTTATTGACCGTATTTTTGACCACAGCCCATTATTTTACAGTCAGACGAGATATAGATGAAGATACCTACGAACCAGCCGATCGATGGGTGCTACTATTTAGTTTAGCGATCGTTATTCTCGGTGCGGGAATTATCTATTTTGTCGCCACCAGTCCCGATCTGTTGATAGGTAGTATGATGACTTTCGAGTGAACTTTGAGGATTAGGTGGGTTGCAGTAAGCGCCAACTGACCGTGACTAGAACCGTATAAAGCAGTATTTTTAGGGCATTTTTGGGGAAATATTCCGATAATCTTGCTCCCACTACTACCCCCGGTATCCCACCCAACCAGATGGGAAGTACCAGATTCCAGTCTACTGTTCCTAATCCCAGATGACCGATGGAAGTACAGGTTAAGAGGATGGACGCTTGCGATAGATCTGTACCGACTAATTTGCGAGAATCAAGGTGAAAAAAGGTCATCAAGACCAATGCAAATAAGGAACCACTGGAAATACTGGTTAAACCGACCAAATAGCCTAAAACTGCCCCTAATATCGTTGTTTTTATCTGACCCGATCGAGTGGTTAAATCTAATTTTGGCCAGGACCAAGGGGACAAATCGGGAAAAAACAAGGAGATTAGTAGTTCCAGGGCCGCTAGGACGGTCACGATCATCAAGACAAGACCGATGATAGGAGGCAACCATTGATCGAGATTGAGAGAGCTATTCTGCTGAAAATAGCGAAAACCGACTAATCCTAACAGAGAACCGGGTACACTGCCAATTACTAGCCATTTTACCACTTCTAACTCGATCGTTTGCTGTTGCCAGTGACGAACAGTGCCGACCACTTTCATCAACCCGGCCGCTACCACATCGGAACCCACTGCGGTGGTAGCGGGAACCTGAAATACAAAGATTAATAGGGGTGTAATCAAGGATGAACCGCCAATTCCCGTTAATCCCACGACAATTCCGATAAAAAAGCTAAATATTGTCAATAAAGAATAGTCCATTTTTGCCTCAGTTGTCTCTTTTCTCCGGTGTGTTTCTGGTGGTTAAGGGACAAAATTAGTTAATTAAGCCTTTAGAACCGACTAAAAGAGCAAAAAACAGTAATAGTAAGCTTTTATCGCTGTTTAATCTTTTAGTCTCCGTTTATAACCAGTAATCTCCCGAATCGAAACTTAATTTTCTTGCTATCTTGTAAAATGTAATTGTATTTTAATACGACTGCGATTAAATCATGGTTAAAATACGGTCAAACCCTATACATTTTTTTGCCAGAGGATTAGCTACCGTGAGCATCATCATCGAGCGAGTATCGAAAAAATTCGGCACCTTTACTGCTTTAGACAACATCAACCTAGAGATCAAATCGAATCGTCTGGTGGCACTGCTGGGGCCGTCCGGTTCAGGAAAAACCACTCTCCTGAGAGCGATCGCAGGATTAGAACCTCCCGACACAGGCAAAATTATCATCAATGGCAAAGACACAACCCATTTAAATGTCAGAAAAAGGAATATTGGCTTTGTTTTTCAGCATTATGCGCTTTTTAAACACCTGACGGTGCGTCAGAATATCGCTTTCGGTTTAAATATTCGCAAAGCTGCCCCGGACTACATTCAAAAACGAGTGGACAATCTCTTGAGTTTAATTCAATTGCAGGGATTAGGCGATCGCTATCCGGCCCAACTATCCGGGGGTCAACGTCAACGGGTTGCCCTGGCCCGGGCCTTAGCGGTGGAACCGGAAGTATTATTATTAGATGAGCCTTTTGGGGCCTTGGATGCCAAAGTTAGAAAAGAGCTACGGATTTGGTTGCGACAGTTACACGAGGAAGTCCATGTCACCAGTGTTTTTGTCACCCACGACCAGGAGGAAGCCATGGAAGTGGCCGACGAGATCGTAATTTTCAATGAGGGTAAAATCGAACAGGTGGGAACTCCCGATCAGGTGTACGATCATCCTGCCTCTGCTTTTGTGATGAGTTTTATCGGCCGGGTGAATGTTTTACCACCGACCTCGGCTGCACTATTCGAGCAGCTCGGAGGGGGTACTAACGGAGTCAAGATTTTCATTCGTCCCCACGACCTAGAAATTCTCTCTTTTCCCAATGGGTCTAGCATTGCGGCAAAAGTCGAGCGCATTATCCATCTGGGTTGGGCCATCGATGTGGAATTAATTCTACCCGATCGCTCTCTCCTGATTGCCCATCTGAATCGAGAACAACTGGATCAACTGCACCTCCAAGTCGGGGAGCAAGTTTATGTTCGTCCTCGGGATGCTCGCGTTTTTGCTTAAAAGTAAACGTTCCAAAACTCGATTAAATTCTGTGGTGCGATATAGAGTTTTTCTCCTTGTCCCAATAATAGACTTGTCGCACCCACAGCATCGCCATACATGGTGTGATCAGGTTCCGCACAAAGTCACAGGCACTCATCGTCATAGATACTATCGCGACTTACGGCATAGTCGGATAAAAGTGCGCTGCCTCGATCGTGACTACTTGCCCAATCCCGAAAAGCTTGCGCTCGTTCCGTCGGTGTTGCCGTCTCGTAAAAAGGTGTTTTTGGCTCTATCAGTTGTTTTAGCATTGTCTCCAAGAGAATTTCTACCTTTTCTGGTGATTGGTGACTAATTCTTGCCAAAATCTCGGCAATTGCCTTTAAATCTTGCTGATGGGCTTTTTTAAAGTCTAGCAGCATTTCCGCTCCCTCCCCATCTAGCGATCGCTGAGAAAAAGGAGTAATTTCCATAGATATTGCTCTCCTTGAAAACCGCTAAAACTTGATTCTGCCATAAAAACTTTTTTTAGAATAGATTGGGATCGACACCGATCGCCCCTTCACCGTCCGCATCTTGCAGGTTAGCACCGTCTAACCGAGCATTAGTGAGATTGGCCTTCTCTAAGTCAGCTTTTTGCAGATTGGCGTTGGTTAAGTTTGCTCCTTGCAGGTTGGCTTTTTCTAAATCTGCACCTAAGAGATTGGCCTTGCTTAAATCGGCTCCCGCTAGGAGAGTTTTGCCGAGGTCGGCTCCCCGGAGGTCAGTCCCTTTGAGGTTAGCACCTTGTAAGTTTGTTCTTTCTAGATCCGCTTGACTGAGGTTTGCTCCTTCTAGATTGGCCGAGGACAAGTTTAAATCTTTGAGGCTAATTCCGTTAAAGTCACAACCGACACAGGCGTTAGTTTCCTGTAGTTTTTGCAGATTATCGCCGGCAGCCGGCTCGACCAGAGTAATTTTTGCCGGTGCGCCGCCAGTGGGGGTAACGGCCCTAGCGATGGCAGGGTGGAAGCAAGAAAAAACTGTGATTAGCAATAGACAGAAGGCTGTCAGTAGCTTCGGTTTCATCGTTTTTGATCTCCTTGAGTGATCTTTTTGAGTCTCTGTTTTCACTCTAGGCAATGGCTTTAATAAAAACAAATATTCTTTGTTTTCAAATCCATAAATTCCCTTTATGCAAAGCCAAGAAAGTCCCTCGCCCTTTCATCACTTTTATTTATTAAAACCACAATTAAGAATATTTGCTTTTATGCTTGTCCCGTACCTAAGATGATAGTGTCCGGCCAAAATCCTGATCAAGGAGAGTGTGGTCAGCAATCTCACCCTCGATCGCAAGCTCAAGAACTTGACCTTCAATTTATACCGACAAAAAAATAGTCAAGAATCCTAGCAGGAAATACCAAGACGCATCTACAACGTCATAGGAGTAAAAATATAATTATATGTCCCCTCAAATTCTCGATATAGCTGAAAATCTCTCTCTAACCACTTGCGGCACTATTCTCACCCTGGCAGTCTTAGAAACCATTCTATCGGCCGATAATGCCGTCGCCCTGGCCGCTTTGGTGCGAGAACTTCCCGACCCCAGACAACAACGCCAGGCTTTAAACTGGGGATTGGCCGGGGCATTTGTGTTAAGAGTTGCCATGTTAGTCAGTGCCAGTTGGACAGTTAAATTCTGGCAGGTGGAGGTACTGGGTGCTATTTATCTGCTCTGGTTAGCGGGTAAGCATTTTTGGCAGAAATTTTTAGATATAGACATAGAAGACCAAAATTTTGCCCCTAATCTCGCCATAGAATCTTTTGGCCGTGTTATTGTTCTGATTGCTTTTACAGATCTGGCTTTTTCCCTCGATAGTGTGACAACAGCGATCGCCCTAGCCGATCAATTCTGGATTCTCCTGACTGGTGGTATTTTGGGAATGTTAGCCCTACGATTTTTGACCGGTTTATTTGTCAGGTGGTTAGCTGAGTTTGTTTACCTACAAGATGCGGCCTATCTGACGGTTTTAGCGGTAGGGGGAAGATTGTTGTTAAAAGCTTGTCAACCAACCTATTTGCCGCCAGAGTGGATGGTATTAATGATGGTGGCGGCCTCCTTAAGTTGGGGCTTTTCTAGGCGTGTTGTGGTGGAATAGTTCTGGCAGCAAGGGATTTTCTCAATTTTTTAGGAGCGTGTCAATCGTTATACTCCGGGACGACGGGCGACTGTGACATAATTTGTGACTAGGTACGGTAAGAGTCGCTAGTGAACCCCGTTAGCCTTGGAGACTTCCTTGCTAGACACCATTTCCACCCTATCCTCAAAACTAACAGCGATCGAATCCACGGGAAATCCTCTCCCGAAAGTTGCTACTTGTTCCTCCACCTGTCGTTACTGTCGGTTTTATAAGTTTCAGGGGAGAGGAAACGGCTATTGTCAACGCTTGGGAGTCCCTGTTCACAGTCATTGGCGCGCCTGTCCTTTAATTTGTCCACCTTTCGCCCCTTCCTGGGAAAGGTCGGAAAATGGGGAATTTTGAGTATTTATCTGGATTTTACCGCCTGTATCGAGCAATTTTTCCCCATCCCGCTCCCTGCGAGGATGGGGTTTTAATCGAAACCGATGCTTTCCACTCCACCGCTATCGGGACTGGTGGCGACAAAATAGAGAATTCCCGACCCTAGACAAGCGATCGCTATACTAAAGCAAATAATCCAGACTTGAGCAGGTTCGTAGCTATTACTATCGATCGCCCGACGGATGAGAAAATAGTGGCGCGTGGCGATGACAACGGTTAATAATCCCACCATAGCGAAGACAAAACCCAACAGCCACCCCAATCCTAGGGCTGTGGAAGATGCTGTCCGTAAACGCAAAATGACCAGACCAAAACCCATCAAAGCGATCGAGGCGCGCATCCAAGACAGATAGGTGCGTTCGTTGGCCGAATGATCTCGCCAGTAATCAGGGTTAAATTTCTGCTTTGTCTTTTGGGATTTAAACAGCATAGAGGAGTTCCTCGCAGTGAACTTCAATAAAATCAAGTATTCTTTCTTCTGGTTTTAATAAATTGTTTTTATCATCTAGTTTTTCGCTTATCTTTAACCAATTCAAGGGACTTGAGCAGATTATCATCCATAAATAGGGGAAGTTTACCGTCCCATCTTTCGATCGCTTTGTTCTGTAAAACTTCTGGACTTAAGGAATCTTGGAGAATGCGATGAGCTTCCGCCTCTCCCTTAGCCAGATTGATTTTTACTTCCGATTCTTTCAGAGCTTTCAGCACCATAAAACCGGCTTTTTTGGCCTCCTGTTCGGCAATTTGTTTGGCTTCCACCGCATCGGTAAAGCGATCGGAAAAATTGACATGAACCAAAGAAATATCATCGACACCGATATGATAATTTTTCATTCTTTCGGTCAAACGAATATCCACTTCCCCTTTCACCTCCTCCCGTTTAGTAATTAATTCTTCGGCGGTATATTTAGCCATAACTGCCTTGAGAATTTCCTCAACTGCTGGATCGATCACTCGTTCAATGACAGCCGCTTCATCGCCAATTTGTTGAAAAATAGTATTAACTTCTGATGCTAAAATATGCCAATTCATGGCCACATCTGTGAAGACTTCCTGTAGGTCTTTGGAGGAAGCTTCGGCCGCTATCTGTTGTTTTTGAATTCTCACACTTAGTTTTTTCACCGTGTTAACAACGGGAATAATCCCGTGAATACCCTCATTAAGTATTTTATCCTGTACTTGACCAAAGACCATTAAAACTCCTCTTTCTCCCGCATTGACAATCACGAAAGGATTAAAAATAATCGCCAAAATTAATAACAAAAAAAAGAGATTGCTTGGTCTAGCAAAAAGGCGAATTTTGAGCATTTTAATTGGTAATAGAGATAGTTTATGGGATGGGATTACAAATCAATAAAATGGCTGATTTTATCTATTTTAATAATTTTAGCAACTAGAAATAAAGGTAAACTTTGTTCTATATTATTTAGATAAATTCAGATTTAGTCTCGTTATTTTTTCGTTTTGGCTGATAAAAGATCGTGAAATAATTGTTTATTTGTAATTATCATATTCGCCGCTTAAATGTTTTAGTAATCATGAATTAAAACGATTATCTCGTTAGTTTTAGTCAGAAAGTTGGACAAAAAAGCATTTATTTATCCAAGAAAGGAATCGGGGTTATCCAGAAACAATTATCACAAAATTTCCCTTGTCTTAAATGGTACATTCTCATTCCACCAGTCTAGCTGGTACTTGCTTTTGTAGCAATTACCTTAACACAATCTAGTTTCGGCATAAAAGATATTCTGTATACAGGATATCTCGATAAATTGACTCGCAGAAATGGCTATGATAGAAAAATACAGTAAGCGAATAAGCCTACTGTACCCATTCCATCCCCTAATGAGGTCATTTAATCACCCTTTTTCCTCGATCGCACAGATCAAGGAATTTATCCTTTATTTCCCTCCCTGAGCGCCCATGTCTGACCGTTATCGTTTCGAGACGCTACAAGTACACGCCGGCCAGGAACCTGCCCCCGGAACCAACGCCCGCGCCGTTCCCATCTATCAAACCACCTCCTACGTTTTCAACGATGCCGACCACGGGGCGCGACTGTTTGCCTTGGAAGAGTTCGGCAACATCTACACCAGGATCATGAACCCGACCACCGATGTCTTCGAGAAGCGGATCGCCGCTTTAGAAGGAGGCGCGGCGGCCCTGGCCACCTCTAGCGGTCAGGCGGCGCAATTTCTAGCGATCGCTAATATCGCCGGTGCGGGGGATAATATCGTTTCCACTAGCTACCTCTACGGCGGAACCTATAATCAGTTCAAAGTCTCCTTACCACGTTTAGGAATAAATGTCAAGTTCGTCGATGGCGATGAGGCCGAGGCTTTTCGAGCGGCGATCGACGATCGCACTAAAGCTTTATATGTAGAGACGATCGGCAATCCCCGATTTAATATTCCCGATTTTGCCGCCCTGGCCCATATCGCCCACGAGAACGGCATTCCCCTGATCGTCGATAATACCTTCGGTTGCGGCGGCTATCTCTGTCGCCCGATCGAACAGGGGGCCGATATCGTGGTGCAATCGGCCACCAAATGGATCGGCGGTCACGGCACTTCCATCGGCGGAGTAATCGTCGATTCGGGTAAATTCGACTGGGGAAACGGCAAATTTCCCCAGTTTACCGAACCCGCGCCGGGTTATCACGGGTTGAATTTCTATGAGGTATTCGGACCGTCGGGCCCTTTGGGCAATATCGCCTTTATTATCCGGGCCCGGGTGGAGGGATTGCGGGACTTCGGACCCGCCTTGAGTCCGTTTAACGCATTTTTACTGCTACAGGGATTGGAAACCCTCTCCCTACGGGTCGATCGTCATGTATCCAACGCCTTGGCCCTAGGGAACTGGCTCAAAGAACAGCCACAGGTGGAATGGGTGGATTATCCCGGATTACCGGAACATCCTTACCACGAACGGGCGAAGAAGTACCTAAAACACGGCTTCGGCGGGGTTTTAGCCTTCGGGATTCGGGGCGGTTTCGAGGCCGGGCGGAATTTTATCAACCGGGTGAAACTCGCCAGCCATCTCGCCAACGTGGGGGACGCAAAAACCCTGGTTATCCATCCCGCCTCGACGACTCACCAGCAGTTAAACGAAGAAGAACAGCGATCGGCGGGAGTAACGCCCGAATTAATCCGCGTTTCCGTGGGTTTGGAACATATTGACGATATTATCGAGGATTTCCAGCAAACTTTCCAGAGTTTATAACCCACCACCCCGCCCATGGATCGCCTAGACTTGATCTCCCCGGAAACCCGTTTCTATTCCCCACCGCATCCTTTTGTTCTCGAATCGGGGGCGGTTCTCGAAAGGGTGCGGATCGCCTATCGAACCTGGGGAATTTTGAATAACAAGCGGGATAACGGGGTTATTGTCTGTCATGCCTTCACGGGATGGGCCGACGTGGAAGCTTGGTGGGAACCTTTGTTAGGAACCGGACGCGTTCTCGATCCGACCCGGGATTTTATTGTCTGTAGCAATATTCTCGGCAGTTGCTACGGGACAACCGGCCCCACTTCGATCGATCCCCGTACCGGTAAACCCTACGGCCCGACTTTCCCGGAGATTACCGTCCGGGATCTGGTTCACCTACAACGGCTGTTGGTGGACGCATTGGGGATCGAGTCTTTGCGGTTGGTGATCGGGGGATCCTTGGGAGGGATGCAGGTTTTGGAGTGGGCGCTACTGTACCCGGAGAAGACGCGCTCGATCGCTGTGATTGCGGCTTCGGGACGACATTCGGCTTGGTGTATCGCGCTGGGAGAGGCTCAAAGGGGGGCGATCTACGCCGATCCCCATTGGCAAGGGGGAAATTATGCGCTCGATCGCCCTCCGGCCCGGGGTTTATCGGCAGCCCGGATGATGGCGATGACTACCTACCGATCGCACGCCAGTTTTGAGTCCCGTTTCGGCCGCGAGTACGGGGAGGGGGGAGAGTTTACGATCGCCCGCTATTTAGAATATCAGGGAAAAAAGTTAGTCGAACGTTTTGACGCCAATGCTTATATCACCCTAAGTAGGGCGATGGATCGTCATGATGTCACCCGGACGGGAAAAAGTTACGAATCGGTTTTACAGTCGATTCAACAACCGACGGCGATCGTGGCGATCGATTCGGATCTTCTTTATCCTCCCGTAGAACAAGAGGAGTTGGCGAAATACATCCCCAATTCTGAATTATTCTGGTTGCGATCGCCGCACGGTCACGACGCATTTTTAATGGATGGCGATATGGATGCGTTGAATGATCTTCTCGTCACTTTCGGGAATGGGTGAACAACGGGCAATGGTCGCGGGTTGGGGATGGTCGGGTAGAAGGTGCTTGCGGTACTATGGTCTATAGCCGGATAGAGAGCGCACGCATCTATGCAAAAAATTATCATTAAAAATTTCGGAGCGATCGAGTACGCTGAAATCGAGATTAAAAAGGTTCTAGTTTTAATCGGTGAACAGGCAAGCGGCAAGAGTACGATCGCTAAATTGATTTATTTTTTTAAATCATTAAAAGAAAATCTAAAATCTGAAAGTTTTTTATTCGCCCAAGAAAAAATACCGAAATATACAGATATTGATACTTATTTTAGAGAATTTATAAAAATAAAGTTTTATGATTTTTTTGGTTCTACGCTCAATTTTTTGAATTTTGAGGTTAGATTTTATTATAGTTTTCAAAAAAATAGATATATACAATTGAATCTTGATTTAAATAAAAATTTATGCTTAATATTTAGCGAAAAATTTTTAGATGAACAGTTCAAAAACGGTTTTGCAGATTATATTAATTTGTCCAAAAAAAATATTGATAACTCCGAAAAACCATATATCAAAATAGATAATTTGACCCAGTATAGTTTATCCTATCAATATCTATCAAAGTTATTGAATAATTTATTTGAAAACGAGCAAGAAGATTTACTATTTATAATTGCTGGAAGAAATGCAACGGTAACTTATTCTGACTTATTTGAGAAATATTTATTTGCAAGTATTGAAATTGATTTAAAAGAAAATAGTAAAAAATATTTTGCTAACAAACTGCAAATGATAGATGAATTTTTAATGCTACAATTTATAGAAAAAGTGGAACTTATTAAACAAATTTTTAGAAAATTTTCTGGCTTTGATGGATTAATTAACTATCAGGCAAATAAAAAAGGAATTGAGTATTTAAGAGTGATAAAAAATAAAATAGATTTAATATTAAAAGGTGAATACTTAATTGGCAATTCTGAAGAAAAGATTATATTTAACAAAAACGAGCGATATTCTATTGATCTTCGTAATGCTTCATCTGGTCAGCAGGAATGTATTAGAATTTTACAGGACATCTTTTTAAATATTATTTATGGTTCGATAATTTTGAGAATTATAGAGGAACCAGAAGCGCATTTATTTCCAGTTGCCCAAAAACATTTAATTGAATTATTAGCGATAATGGTTAATCGGAATGAAGATAATCAATTAATTATCACTACCCACAGTCCTTATATTTTATCGGTTTTTAATAATTTACTATTCGCCAAAAGAGTTGTTGAAAAAAATCCATCGGCACAGTCTGAAGTGTCGGAAATAATACCAGAAGATTACTGGTTGAATGCGGCTGAATTTTCGGCGTACTCTCTAGGAAATCAATCTTTAGACGAAGAGGCTAATTATTGTGAATCTATTTTTGATAGTAACACGGGATTGATCGCTCAGAATTATCTAGATACCGTATCCGAAATGATGGGAGGGGAATTTAATAAGCTATATAATATTCACGCTAGAACGTTTAAACGCAAATGACAGAGTTTAACGAAATCAAAGGCCATCTATCCCAAAAAATAGACAAACTCGATCAATTTATACAAATCGAGGAGAGAGAGGAGTTTCTAATTATAGACTACAATGGTCAGTCTTTTATCATTATCGATATTCTCGTGAATTCGACTTGTACTATTCACTTGAACGATGAGGACATTTTAATTAACGATTTCGACGACACTAAAACATTCAAGGTTAGCGATAATACAATAATTGGTTTTATCCCGATCGATGGTAAGAAAGGTTTTTTAGGCTATGGAACTTCCCATTGTGATTGTGTATTTTTCGATAAAAGTGATTTCTGCTTTGTCGAATTTAAATTCAATGCAACCAGCGCCAAAAAAGTTACTGAAAATCGTTGTAAAGCGATCAATCAATTAAGCAACACGATCAGTTATTTCGACGCAAGGCTGGACAAAAACTATCTAGACTTGAATCTAGAGGCGTATGTCTGTACACCCGAATTTTATCCTAGAGATGATGCGACTTGGAAATCTCTAGCGATCGAGTTTCTAGAAAATTACGGGATCGCGCTTTTCGAGAAAACGTATAAAATCTGTAAATAATAGTGCATTGGCTTTATATTTTCTGTTGTGTATTGCGGCGATTTTTCGCTACCAGTTCGGGAAAATGACTTAAATCCTCGATCGAACGCGGTGCGGGATAAATTTCTCCCGGTTCGGCCGTCACCCGATCGAGATAAATTTGAAAGGCCCTCTCGTCCTCTCTATGTTCGAGAATATAGGCTCGCAATTCTTCGCGACTCATCGATTCAAACTCGCGTTTTATCATACATACCTCCAATCGCCATTTTTAAAAATAATAATTTCTTGCTCTTCCCCAGCGAGAAAAAAGATATTTCCCGTTCTTTCGTCAATCCGAACAATATTAACGGGCAAATACATCTTCGTTGCCCAATAACTTAAAATAAAACAGGTTAGCTGTTGCGCGGCAGTAGGAATGGGCTTTTACTCCTCCAGTGTTTCGTTATCCAGTGTAGCGCAGGACCGACGGGGCGATCAATCGCTTGCCCGTTTAAATCTGATAATCCATGACGAAAACCACCTTACCACCCCGTGCGTTGGCACTTAAGGCCGCAGTCATCTTCTTGGGATAGGGTAGATTGAGATTATTCATCAACTCCACAAAGTCCTCGCGGTCGCGGCTGGCAAAACGGGGATTCCAGCGCTTTTCCTCACCGATCGAGGAGACCGTTCTTCCCAGATAATCGTGACAGGGATAAACAAGCGTATCGTCCGGGAGAGTGAATAACTTCTCCGTCACCGTCTTGTATAGCACCTCCGGCGAACCCTTCTGAAAATCGGTACGACCGCAACCGCGAATTAAGAGTGCATCCCCCGTTAATAGGCGTTTTTCATCGATGAGATAGGCTATATGACTATCGGTGTGGCCTGGAGTTGCGATCGCTTTTAGCTGCTGACCTGCCACGGTCCAGAGGTCGCCATCGCGCACATAACCATCGATATCGCTCACTTCCGCGTTTTCGGGAACGAGGATCGAACAGTTGGTTAACTCCCGTAAGCGGTGCGCTCCGGTGATATGGTCGGCGTGGACATGGGTTTCCATCGTGTAGCCTAGAGTTAACCCCAACTGCCAAAGAATCTGCCGATCGCGATCGACCTGTTCGAGGACCGGATCGATTAAAATCGCCTCCCCCGTACCCGAATCAGCGATCAGATAGGTGTAGGTACTCGATTCCCTATCGAAAAGCTGGCGGAAAATCGGCACTGCCGGCCCGAATGCGATCGAGTAGGCCGTGGGGAGAGAAATTCTCTCTTTCAGCGATCGCAACAAATCCCGGGCCAGTTCGGCCGCCTGTAAACGCAGTTCGGGAATGGCGGTGGTTTCCCAGAGATCGCCTTTGCGGGGATTTCCCAAAGTGTAGAGGGTTGGCGATGCCGTACCGTCTGGCCTGAGAATCGCCCCGTTGTCCGCGGTTTCGATGCCACAATTCAAAGGATGGGGACGGATTAACCCCCGTTGGCGAAGATGAACGACGAGGGGATCGGTTATGGTCGCGTAATCGTTACCCGCGCCGGTACAGTTAATAATTCGATCGACGGTTAGGTTTAAGAGGTTTCCCGTCCCCCGTTGACGGATAGTAACCTCTACACAGCCGTTTTTAACCTCAGCACTTTCAATTCTTCCCCCATGATAGGTTAATTGTCGCGATTCTACGGCCTCATCGAGGATACTGGCGATCTCGTCGGCGAGGCGATGGCGAAGAACCTCCCAATAGGCTTTCAGGTGGCGTAGAAATCTGGCGCGTTCCCCTATCGGCAGACAATGCCATAGACCTTGAGATATCGGGCGTAAGGCGTTTAAAACGGCCCGCCAGTCGTGACCTTGACTCTCGGCGGTTTTTACCTCCGCGCGAATCCGCCCTAGGAGTCCCCGGGTGGTCTGGGGCGCGGTTTCGAGGGTGAGGAACGGGGGATAGGGATCGGTGGGTCGGTGCGATCGAGGGATCAGGCCATGACGGGAAACTGCGTGGATTTTGCCCGTGAATCCCCTTTGTGCCAGGGAAACCACCATATCCACCATCGTTAACCCCGTACCGACGAGCAGCACCGTCCCGTCGGGTTTTAGCTCGGCGAGTGTGTCCGTCTCCCAAGCGTCGCGGAGATAGAGGGAATTGAGAGACGCGAGGGGTTGGGGAACCGTTGCGGGAAAATTGCCCAGCGCCAGAACTACTTTAGCGGCGCTGATTTTCTTGCCTCCTTTGAGGGTAATCGTCGCCTTTTCCCCGTCGAGTGCCAGATCGATCGCCGCATCGGTAAACGTTTCCAGACGGTGATCGGCAATGGCGTTGTCCCGCGCTTCTTCTAGGATCGAGCGGATGTATTTGCCGTACACTAGACGCGGTACGAAGCTGGCCGGATCGATCGATCGATAGCCGTTATCTGCTAACCAGTGGAGGAAATGTTCGGGATCGTCCTCGAAGGCGCTCATTTTGCCTGCGGGAATATTGAGCAGGTGGCCGCTATCTCGCGTTCCGTAGGCGATCCCTGTACCGAGGGGTTTTCGGCGCTCGATCAGGGCGATCGATAATGGAGTCCCTGTGTCGCGCAACAGGTTCGCTGTCACGAGGGAGCCACTAAATCCTCCCCCGATAATGGCGATGTCGAAAGTTGCAGAAAATTGATTCCGGTCAATGTAGCTCATAGATAAGGGGTATGGTAAGGGTGTCCTTGGGGAGAAAAGAAGCGTTTGGTTGAGCATTTAGGTTATCAATAGGCGATGCCCATTTGTTGAAAAATAGTATTAACTCGCCGGTTTTTGCAGGAAGCTTCGGCCGCTATCTGTTGTTTTTTAATTCTCATAACAAATCCTTTTATAACTTTTCAAGAGAACGTAGGTTGGGTTGAAGCATGAAACCCAACGCCTGCTCATGTTACGCTACCGCTAACCCATCCTACAAATAATTTTACCTCCCTACTTAAAAGACGATTTTTAGGCATTCTTGGTTAATACATGAAAAATAAACGATAGGATTTGCTGTCAATTAAGATATAAATCCCTAGAATAATATAGATAAAAGGACTAATTTTATGTCCGTAGTTTGTAACCACTTTAGCTATCCTGGGATGGGTAATCAAAAAATAGGCTAGGGCGCACCAAATCCCCATCATGAGATAAAAAATTATCATGATAATTAAGACGTGCATCGGGGAATTATTGGCAAAAAGAGAGGTATAGATACCAATATTATCACCGCCGTTAGCCACGGTCACGGCAGCGATGTAATAGGTTTGGGAGGGAAAACGAGGAACAAAGGAGCGATTTTTAGAATAATTAACATCTTCTCTTACTTCTTGAATGTAATCCTCATTTTCCCTTGACAAAAGTTGTTTAATGCCGATAATTAGAGGGATAAATCCTAATAGACCAATCCATTCTTTAGAAACCAGTAACCCAAATAGTAACCCGAGGGAACTAGCTAGGAGAATCAGGGTAAAACCGAGGTATTGACCAACAATCAGGTGTCGAGGTCGAAAATTAGCATTAAGTCGCGAGAAAAACAACATTAGCACCATCAGATCATCGAGATTTGTGGCTACAAAACTCGTCACGCTAGTAATTAAAAGGGCTACTAACCAATTCATAGATTGAAAAAAGAGATAATCCTTCCCATTCTAAATCTCGTAGTGCCAGATTTCCTCCTCTCGTAAAAGAAGACGATGGACGGGAAGACGTTCCACGGCCCCTTGTTGTTCAAGATGATTAAGTGCGCGGGTAATTGTGACTCTAGTAGTTCCTAATAAGTCAGCGATATCCTGATGAGTTAGACGCACATCAATTAATTGTCCGGTACCAGTTTGTTTACCAAATTGATTGCCTAACCATGACAGTAATTTCACAACCATAACATCAGTACGTTTGTAGCTACGAATAATACTTAGTTCTTGTGCTTGCTGAAGATGAGACAGCAGAATTTCTGCCATTTGATAACTCTCAACTGTGGAAAAGGAAACTGCTTGTACTGGAGTGATGCACTCAACTTGATAGGGATTGACTCTCTCTAGGGTTTTGCCAACAAAATTGCCAGGTCCCCACAATCCCAAGACGATCAGGGTTCCATCTTCTAACCAGGTGGAGGTTTTCACGACTCCACTCTCGATTTTCCAGAAATTAGGGTTTCTCAGGGGCAAAATCGCCCGATTATCAAAGTGCCAGCGATGGGGGGTTGGTGGTTGATAGGTAAGCGTCATGATTGATAATTAATTTTGATTAGGTACTTAGCTAGTCAAAAGCACAAGGCCGTCGAGAAAGAAGCTTTTTAGACGAGTTAAGGTTTTTTTGAAGAATTTTGGGGTAAAAACGATAATTACCCCAAAAAAGACCGATTGTATGCCCTTGCAAGCCCTATTTATTTCGGGGTGCTAGTCTTCTCCAGTTCCGTTGTGGCCGAGGAGATCAGTTCTTGCCAAGCTCGATCGCTTTCCTGTAGAGTCTGTTTAACCGCGTCGATGGTCTTTTCTACGCGAGTTTTCAGGAAAGGGGAAGCATTGTCTTTGAGTCGTTCGGTGTCGTCGGCTAAGATATCGATCGTCTCGGAGGTATTAACGAGGCTATTTTCTAGGGTAATAAGGTTGTTTTGCAGGGTTTCACTGAGTTTAGCCCCAGATTTGGTCAATTTTTTCGTAAATTTACTCACTTTTTCCCCTAGATCGTCAATATTATCCGCTAAGTCCTCTAGGTTGTCCTGTTGAGCTTCGATAATCTTCTTGTCGAGAGAAGGAGCGGCTAGTTGAGCCTTTAGGTCATCGATAGCCGATTTTGTCGCTTGGATGGCTTTTTCATAGGCAATTTGGGCATCTTCCAGAATTTTTGGGCTAGAAACCTCATTTTTTTTCTTGACTGGTTCCACCACAGTGCCACCCGTTGCCGTGGCACGGTCGATGACGGCCAACTGTTCGGGGAGTAGCGGCAAGGCGATCGCATTTCCTCTTCCCCCTAGGAGCAAAGTGACAGTTAAGAGGAAAATCAGCAGCCGGAAAACTTGATTTTTGAGGCTTTGAAAGCTCTTATTTCGGTTGATCATAGTTGAATTTTCTCCTGTTTAGAAAAGTGGTTACTCTGTCTAAATATTATCACATAAAATTTTTGTTTTGTATTTGTTTATAATAAATTTTATGAAAAATTTATTATATTTTTTTGACCAATAAATTGCAGAAAAAACATAATCTTTTCGAGGTAAAAGCCAGTAAATAAAAGCTTTTGCCCTCTCAAGAAAAATTAATTTTTATCACTTTTTTTATTAATGAGATGCTGAATTATCCGATGGATTTATTTCTTGATTAATCGTAGATATTTTCTTACGACCTTTAATATATTTGCCTAAAGATTTATTTTTCTTAAGTCGTTTAATGCCACTTAAAGTGCACAGAGAGAATAGAGTTCCCACCAGAACCATCTGCCATAAACCGCAACCAGAAGCCGCGCCTAATCCTGCCGCTAACCAGATAGTCGCCGCCGAAGTCAAACCTTTCACTTGTACCTTATTTAGTTCCCGATGGGATTGTTGTAGGATGATTCCCGCCCCTAAAAAACCGACACCAGAAGCGACCCCTTGAATAGTGCGACTGAGAGCATTAGAAGACGCATAACCCACATCTCCTTCCGCTTGTAGGGGAATCATCACGAACATGGCAGCCCCGAGACTAACGATGATAAAAGTTCTCAATCCAGCCGGACGACCGCCTCGCTGTCGGTTATAACCAATCAGACAGCCGACGGCCATAGCCATACTGAGCCGAAAAATAATCGTTTGCCAATCTTCCGAGTCAAAAAACATTGTTTAACCCATCAAATGAGATAAAAACTTCGCCTAACCAATCAAAGCCCTTTCCATCTCCCGCTTTAAATCGTTTCTATTCTCGATCCCGATCGATAATCGTAGTAAAGCCGGTGTTATAGGTGGAAGTGAGATCAATGGGAACCGTTACCGCACCATGGCTAGAGTCTGGTTCTTGCCCCCCATGAATTGCCCTCGTTGCAAATTCCATCAATTTATTTTCCTATTAGTCGATATCTTCGAGGTCTTTAAACAGGGCCGTGCTGAGGTAACGTTCCCCGAAACTAGGCTGAATCATGACGATTAATTTATCTTCGTTTTCGGGTCTTTTGCCCACCTGAATCGCCGCCCATAAAGCCGCCCCGGCCGAGATGCCCGATAGTAGTCCCTCCTGACGGGCTAACCGTCGCGCGTAGGCGAAAGCGTCCGTATCATCGACGATAATCACCTCATCGATCAATTCCGGTCGGAAAATTGCCGGGATAAAACCAGCGCCGATGCCTTGGATTTTGTGCGGCCCCGGTTGTCCCCCCGATAAGACGGGACTATTAGAGGGTTCAACTGCGATCGCTTGAAATTGGGGACGACGGGGTTTAATGGTTTCGGCAATACCGGTAATGGTTCCCCCGGTTCCCACGCCACCAATAACGATATCTACCAGGCCGTCGGTATCGGCCCAGATTTCCTCGGCGGTGGTTTCCCGGTGAATTTTCGGGTTGGCCGGGTTGCGGAACTGTTGCAAACTATAGGCGTTGGGGGTATTTTCGACTATTTCCTCAGCCCGGGCGATCGCTCCTTTCATGCCTTGGCTACCCGGGGTTAACTCTAATTGCGCCCCGTAGGCTTTTAACATCGCCCGTCGTTCTAAACTCATGGTTTCGGGCATAGTCAGGACTAAGCGATAGCCTTTGGCCGCCGCTACCATGGCCAGGGCGATGCCGGTATTACCGGAAGTGGGTTCCACCAGAATTGTTTTATCGGGGTGAATTAGTCCGGCGGCTTCAGCGTCCTCCACCATACTGACCCCAATGCGATCCTTAACCGAGGCGGCGGGGTTCATACTTTCCAGTTTGACGACGATGCGGGCTTTTACTCCCTCTGCTACTGGGATTCGATTCAGTTGGACTAGGGGTGTCCGTCCTACCAATTGGGTGATGTCTCTTGCGATCGGCATAATCCCACTTGCTTTGTATTTGTTGGCTATTTTTGATTATATATGTATTTAAGATGTTTTACAATACTTTTTAAGTCAGAGTACACTGCAAAATGCTGGTGTTGGCACCTCTGATCACAACGTCGGCGGGGATAATCCCTGTCGATTTTTTTGCCTTGCCACTTTTTTTGTATATCGAAGCACAATCGGTAAAATTGTCTTGGGAAATTTCTCTTAATTTAGTTAATTATTATTAGTATATAAAAGCACATTTGTTTAAACAACTTAAAGGAATTATTAGAGAGATGAAAAGAGCGATACTTTTTCTTGGTATAGGGTTACACATTTAAGAAAGTTTTCTGAGATTTATCCTAAAAAATTATTTTTTTTGCTGGTTTTTTAGGAAACAATTTTTAATAAATAAAAGTAGGAAAATGGTTTATAAAATAATTCATGGCAAAAACGAAGTGTGTCTAGGAGCGTCAATAAACGCTAAATTCAATTAACAAGAATTGTTCCTCGATATACAAAAAAATCTGGCCAAGGGAGAGTAAATTTTTTTCAAGGACGATAGTATAGTCCCAAGAAAAAAACTCCTAGATACTTTATCGGAAAAAATAAAGAAAAGCCAGAGCAATCAACCTCGATATTTTGCCGAAACCAATCATCATTATAGGAGATGAAAACTATGGTGTTAGATGCCTTTGCCAAAGTCGTTTCTCAGGCCGATACCCGGGGGGAATACCTGAGCGAGAATCAAGTCAATGCCCTAATTGCCTTCGTCAAAGATGGTAATAAACGCGTGGATGTGGTCAATCGTCTTTCCAGTAATTCTTCTGCGATCGTTACCGATGCCGCGCGTAGTTTGTTTTCAGAACAGCCCGTTTTAGTTGCCCCCGGTGGCAACGCCTATACAAACCGTCGTGCTGCCGCCTGCTTGCGGGATTTGAAAATTATCCTGCGCTACGTTACCTATGCCACCTTCACCGGCGATGCCAGCATCCTCGATGATCGCGCCTTGAACGGTCTCCGGGAAACCTACGTCGCCCTGGGAGTTCCGGGAGCTTCTGTTGCGGCCGGAATTCTCAAGCTCAAGGACGCTTCCCTTGCCCTAGCGGCCGATCCCAACGGTATCACTCGCGGGGATTGCAGTTCTTTACTAGCAGAAGTCGCTTCTTACTTCGATCGATCGGCGGCGGCAGTTTCCTGATGCTGTGACTTTCTTATCTCAATCCGATTAAACTTTTGTAGGAGCAATCCCATCCATGACCAAAACACCTTTAACCGAAGCGGTGGCTACTGCCGATTCCCAAGGACGTTTTCTCAGCAGTGCTGAATTACAAGTGGCCTTCGGTCGTTTCCGTCAGGCCGCCATCACCCTAGAAGCGGTAAAAATCCTCGCCCAAAAGGCCCCCAGTTTAGCCCAAGAAGCAGCCAACGCTGTCTATCAAAAATTTCCCTACACCACCCAACTCCAGGGGCCGAACTATGCCTACGATGAGCGAGGGAAATCCAAGTGCGTTCGCGATATCGGCTACTATATCCGAATTATCACCTATGCCCTCGTGGTAGGCGGTACAGGCCCGATCGATGAATATCTGGTCGCTGGTTTGAGTGAAATTAATAGTGCCTTTGAACTATCTCCTAGTTGGTATATCGAAGCCTTAAAATACATCAAAACCAATCACGGATTAACTGGGGATGCTGCTGTAGAAGCTAATTCCTACATCGATTATGTGATCAACGCCCTTAGCTAATTTACGTCAACATAAGCTCATATCTCCTAAATTCACCTCGGGATGAGCGCCGAGGTTTTTTTGCGTCCGTCTAATACTAAATCCGTTGACTATAGGCTACATATCAGGAGAGGCAAAAGGCAAAACGGAGAATAAATAATCAGTTTTTAATAACTGGATTTAGTATAACTTAGTCGTCGTCGGGAACCTACCCTAACAAAAAAACCATCTTGGGCAAGATGGTTAAACACAACGAGTATAAACCGACAAACTTGACTTCAGACCGCTTTTTCTGGCCCAGTAGCGACGGGCAGCTCTGTGGTGCTGTACTCTGTCCAAGAACCCTCATAAATTCGCACCTTGGGATAACCGAGCAGATGTTTGAGGACAACATACTGTAAAGTCGCTTCCCGTCCCGTGCTGCAACTGACAATAATATTATCCGAGGGCTTGATGTTGCGTTGAGCAAGAATCTTCCTGATTTCGTCTAAAGATTTCAATTTATGGGGATTTTTCAGAGATTCATCCGGATTATTCGCTTCCGTAAAAGTCGGCCAGGGTATATTTTTCGCCCCCGGAATATGACCATTTCTCAGCCAGATATCCTGTTTCCCCTGAAAAAGTTCTTCCGGTCTAGGATCGATAAAAACCACATCTGGTTTGCCGATCAATTTCTCTACTTCTGCTAAAGTTACCCGAATCGAGGGATTATCACGGACAGTAAAGCTCCCTGGTTGATATTTAGGGAATTCTTTCGTTACCTTCTGTTCAGAAGCCTTATAACCCTTAAAACCACCATCTAAGACGGCCACATCTCGGAAACCCGATCGCTCTAGTAAATAGGCGACCATGGTTGCCCCCAAGACATCGCGACCATCGGAATATACTACCACTCGATCGCCATTAGTGATTCCCGCGGCGGCAAAGAGACTGCCAATTTTATCCTCTTGCCAATATTGAACCGGTAAAAATCCGTTTGGACCACGAAAATTATTATCGGCTATATTCACCGCTTTCGGTAAATGACCGGTGATATATTCCAAAGGATTAATCCGCAGATCGAGAATTTTTAACTTCGGATCGTTGAGATTTTGTGCTACCCACGCCGGCGATACAAAGTCTATCTTAGTCTCAGATTTAGACGTGGCCATCAGGGGCGATGACGGCGCTAAGGTAAAGGTTAAAATGCACAGAAGAACTAAAGTGAGAAAAGCAAGGGGACGGCTTTGAAACCGTCCCAGGGAGAGACCCTTCCCTCGTGGCAGTTTTGATTTCATGATTCAGTGTCAGCGACGAATATCAAACGATAATTACTATAGGGCTTTGATTAGCTTTCTCCAAAAATTTAGGTATAACGTGATATTTTTCTTGGGCAGCAAGTCGGTCAACTAATTAGGGTTTGCTAAAAAAGTTTGTTGGTGGGGTTAGGAGTCAGGAGTCAGTAGTCAGGAGGGGAAGTCCCAATAACAGAATAACCTCGCACACTGAGAAGCGGAACCCTTTGCAATCGCCTCCGGAAAGTGCAAGGGTTTTGAGTCCCTCGGATCGATTTATCAACGTTTGTCTTTGGCACTTTTCTTGAAAACAAAAGTCCCTAAACCATTTTCTAGCAAAGCTTTCACTGATATTCAGCCAACCCTAATTATTAATTTCTCCTTATTTCCTGATCGCCTTGGGTGTCTTTAATAACTGTTGCCACCAGATATGAACTAGGAGGGACCAAGCGAGCGCTAAAAGCCAAGAGGCAAGGATATCACTAGGAAAGTGAACTCCTAAATAAAGACGGGTCCAAGCAATAACCAAGACGAAGGGAATCCCCAGTAAAACTACCCCTAAAAACCAGCGCGTTCTCCAAGATAGGATCAGTAAAGAAACGACTAACAGGGAACTAAATAAAGCATGGCCGCTAGGGAAGGAAAAATCGTGGGGTAAGGGATAAAATAACTGCCAAAATTGCGGGCGATTCCGACGAAAAAGCATCTTGAGGTTATAACTAATAGCCCAACCTCCCGCCATGGTCACAAGGAGATAAGCGAACCCATACCAGTATTTTTTTAGGGCAAAAATCAGCAGTAAAATTGTCAGTATCGGGGCCACTCCCCAATAAGTGCCTAATCCCGTTAGTTTTATCGCCAAAAAATTTAGGTTTAAATTAGCGGTTTGATGAATAGATAGCATCAGGGATTTTTCCCACGCAAATCCTTGCGGCTGCTGGCGAATAGCGATCGCTAAATCCGTAAAAGTTAGCGATGTTAACAAGATGGCTAAGAAAATTAAGCTATTGTTTAAGTAAGTTTTGGGAATCACGGGGAAAAAGTGGCGATCGAGGATAACAGGGGCATTTCTAAAACCTGAAAATGAATTAGGCCCAGAATAACTAAAGTGTAAACTGTCGAGGAAAGTAATCCATTTCTTAATTCTTTTTGCCAATTGCGTTCTTCTTTCTCTCCACCGATTAATTCTTTCGTCCCGAATTGCATTAGCAGAATTCCCACAAGATTAGATAACCAATAACCAACCATGGCCGCTGGTAGAAAAAAATCGGCGTGTAAGCAAGCAATTAAACGACCAAAACCGTAGGCGATCGGCAGATTAAAAATTAGATCGTTCCACCAACACAGGGGCGATAATAAGTAACCGATCAATACCAAGGTTCCGTTTTTTATTTTGTCAAGTAGATACATCTTTTTTTTAGTTACTAACTATTAGCTTTGTTTTTTTTTGCCATCAGCAATCAACTATCTCTGCTATCTAGGGTTTGCGGCAAAAAGTACGGGCGAAGCATTCGGATAGAAAATCTCCGGTTTCACCGATAGGTTATTGCCCGAATGCTTCGCCCCTACAGGACGCGGGCTGATGAAGACGCAAGGTTTTGAACGACGATTCTCTCAAAATCTTGCACCTGTTTCGCAAGAAAAGCCACAAAACCCTTACCTTGCCTACATTTCACATTTATTCAGCAAGCGCTATCTAGCTGACAGCTGATGGCTCACTACTAATTAACGCTGAATTTGGTCAAAAATCGCCCCATCAGCGAAGAATTTTTGCTGGATCGCATCCCAGCTACCGATCGCCGTAGAGGGGAACAGATTCGGCACTTTTGGGTATTGTTTACTAAACTCTTTAGCCACATTAGCATTAACCGGACGGAAACCCACCTTGGCGAATTCCCGCTGCGCTTCCGGAGTAAAGAGAAATTGGGCAAAAGCTGTCGCTACTTCCCGGGTGTTGCGTTTATCAACTATTTTATCCACTACGGCCACCGGTGGATCGATCGAAACATTGACCGGAGGAATAGTATAGGAAAAACCGGTTTCTCCTTTTTGACGGGCCAGAATCACCTCGTTTTCGTAGTTAAGCAGCACATCCCCCTGATCCTGTTTAAAGAAGACATCGCTGGCCTCCCGGGCATCTTTGGGTAGTACAGGAACATTTTTATAGACATTGCGGACGAAATTGGTCGCTTGTGCTTCATTGCCGCCGGTCCGAGTTACCGATCCCCACAGGGCCAGAAAATTCCAACGGGCCACCCCAGAGGTTTTCGGGTTGGCAGTGATGACTTTAATCCCCGATTTGGCTAGATCTGGCCAGTTGCGGATTCCTTTGGGATTGCCCTGACGAGTAACTAAAGCTACCACGGAACGAGTGGCGATGGCGTTATTGGGGAGTTCTTTCTGCCAACCGGGGTTAACTAAACCCGCTTTTTGCAAGCGTTCCACATCGGAACCGATAGCCAAATTTACCACATCTGCATCTAATCCGTCGATAACAGCGCGGGTTTGGGAACCAGAGCCACCATAACTCTGTTTAATCACCACATCCTGTTTTTTCTCTCTTTTCCATTTGTTGACGAATAGAGGAATAATTTTTGAGTAGGCCGATTGAGTCACCGCGTAGGAAACTAGGGTGATTTCCACGGTTTGTTGTTTAGCTTGCTGTTTATGCGGAGCTGCCAGCAGATTACTCGATGCCGATAGGGGACTAAAAGTTAGTCCGATTCCCGTTGTGACGACGGCAGCCTTAGCTAGAGAAATAAAGGGTAAGAGGGTTTTCGGTTTTGAGGATCTAGGCTCATGGATCACGATGTCATCGGCTCCTTTGTTTATTTATGGGAGATTGCTAGGTATTTTCTCTGAGATTGTATTTTATACGAAATAAAAAACATTTTCAATACATCGAAGAAAAAATTATACTGTTTGGGTTAGATGCAAAGAAATCAAGCCATTAATGGCTTGATTAGCTGAAAAAACTGGGAATATTCGATTTATACGGCTTAAATGTGCCTTTAAATCTGCCTTAAGCCTTTTTATGCTTCCAAAATAGAGATTTTATCGTCTTTATGGAGAGGAAAGAATTTTTTAGCGCTCAAAAACCTCTCCCTATGTGGGTTTAACGGTGAAGTTAGCAGACCTTAGCAACTATTACCCTAAAATTGAAGCGGTCTAACGACTTCAATCAATGTGCAGGGTGCGTTCCCCAAAATCCTGCATTAGGGAACGCACCCTACAGCGATTGCGATCTATTCAGAAACTTGCCGCATAACGGCTAAGTTATGCCGTGCATCTCACCGATAAGACTGCGATCGCCTTAATTTTCAAGCGTAGCCGACAATATCATGGAATGAATAACCGACCAACCCCCTTGTAATTATCAATATCTACAGCAATTTCGATCAGCCGTTCAGCACAACGCTCTCGATATTCAGCTTCACTCAAACGCTCGAGATTCCCAATCGTCAACACTGGAAATGAGTTCTCTGTGTTCTCTTCTCGCATCACCTGCTCAAGGGAATCATCACCCTTCATATTTCGGTTAGCAGTAAGAATCATCATCTCCTGTTCTTGAGCATAGCACCAGACTAGGCGATCGCTACTTTCCATCGACAATCCAGCCTCTCTAAAGGTAACAAATTGGACAGACTGGAACTCAAGCCAACCACGTTTTGCCAATATACCAAGAAAAATCAGCGCATAACCGTCGAGGTTGTAGTCAACTAAGAAAGTCATTGTTTTTGTGCGGCACGTCTGGCTCTCTGCTCCTCAAGCTTTGCCCAAAACGCTTCTTGCCCTGGTTTATGTGGCATTGCTGCAATTCGAGCAAAGCGTTCACGGTTACGATCTTCCCAGTACTGGCGAATTTCTTCCCTATTTTGAAGAACCTCTTGATATTCAACCTCGACCTGAGCTTGGTTTGCCTCAATATAGGACAAAGCTGCGTCAATTTGCGCGTTCGTGAGGTTAAATGTGTCACGAATCAGTTTAGGAGGATAATCAGCTTTTAAGAGATCGATCACATCATAGAGGGTGATGCGCGTGCCAGCGATCGTCAGTCCTCGCTCTGTACAGATAATTTTCGCTTGTTGGTTTGCCGTCCAGGTCATTCCCTTAGCTCCTTAGAATCCACTTAATGGTCAATGGTTTCACCAGACAAATATTGGTCAATTTTTTCTGACCAATCAGGTTCACCGTTCATTATAGTCCGCCCCTTACGCGACCAGATCAGTGTACTGCTAGGCAGTGCCTTCGGCATCGCACTTAGACTCACAGCTTCAATCAATGTGCATGGTGCGTTCTCAAAAATCTATTGGTGGAACAGTAGGACTTGCATTAGGGAACGCACCCTAAAGCGATAGCGTACTGCTACGCAGTGCCTTCGGCATCGCACTAAGCATAAATCACAAGATAGTGATCGCCCTTAGTATTGTTTCTCAAAAATTCGGATGATCACCTTGTGTATGTATGTTAAAATGTCTGTTATTCGACTCCAGAGGCTTAAGCCATGAGTAATAAAGAAGCAGTTATTGAGCTTGTTAAACGTCTCCCTGAGGACATTTCTTTAATAGAGATCGCTGAGCAAGTCAGGTTTATTGCGGCTATTCAAGAGGGATTTGAAGCAATTGACTTGGGTAAGGGTGTGCCGGTGGAAATGGTTGAAAAAATTATGGAATCATGGACTACAAAGTAATTCTTTCGCCCCAAGCTATTCGTGATTTAGAAACTATCGTCCGCTATGTCGCAATTACGAATCCTGAATTAGCGAAAAAATTAGGTCAACAATTACTCGATAAAACTAAAGAGTTAGGTTTGTTTCCTTTTCGAGGTCGAGTAGTTCCAGAATTTAATGATGTTAACATCCGTCAATTAATTCTTAGACCCTATCGTATTATTTATCGTGTTGAAGAACCGATTCACCAGGTCAGCGTCGCTAGATTTTGGCACACAGCTAGAGGTTTTTTAGAATAGAGTTTTGCCATTTGTTTAACCCGATCGCCCTTCAAATCACAAATAATAGGACAGCGTTTATATTTTCCATTGCTCTAACCTGAGCATAAAAGCATCAAAATCCCTACGAAGTGTTCCTCTAACTTGCCATCCATTAAAAGGTAGATGCCCCAAGGGAGCCTGGGCTGGTGAATCTGGAGTAGTATCAAGAATTGGATCGTGTATATTAACGGCGTAGCGGTAATCACGTTTCCAACCTACAAACTGCTAGGCAGTGCTTTCGTCATCCCACTTAGACTCACAGCTTCAATCAATGTGCATGGTGCGTTCCCAAAAATCCTGCATTAGGGAACGCACCCTACGGCTGAAACAGTCCAGTAGGGTGTGTTAGCGTCAGCGTAACGCACGAATTTTGAACATTACTGAACTTCCCCCATACATATATACCATAATAGCCCAAAACCCTTATCCATCAATGGATGTACCCCCTTAACTTTTCTTAATGTACCCATGTAATTTGTAACATTTCTTAATGGACA
>NZ_JADBUE010000302.1:0-49971 GCF_020245805.1 Microcystis sp. M179S2
ATACAGTCAACGGTACAGCCATTTTCAAAGGGAAAATGTACCCAGTAACGTCTTTTCAATTTTTTCTGAGAAGCGACCTGCAGTAAGGGTTTTGTTAATTTTTTAGTATTTCTGTATGGGGGAAGTCCAGAAATAAAGTCTCATCATCCACAAGAGCAAGTGCTGGCTAAATTTTTGATACTAATTTTAACCAAGGGACTATTTATCGATAACCAAGGATTGCTTGAATCTTGCGAATGCTATTTTAACAACAAAAATATTACATCGAGTTCTTTAACTGGAGCGGTGAAACTTAAAGGTAGTTTCCTCAGTTTACAAAAATCGGACGATTTTGTTGATGAAACCGTTGAGGTAACATTTCGAGAAAAAAACCAATCCTCTGAAAATGTTACCATCAGAAATTTAACCCAGATTACTCAATCTAGAAAATTATGTCCTCGTTACACTGGAACTCCTAAACATGATTCATCATTGAAAGGAACCGCACCTAGTGTTAAAGGAACTCCAATGGATTTAACAATCGAAGAAGCTCAAGAAGTCTTAAATCATTCCATAGATTATAAAAAAAAACGCTATGGATATCAAAAAGAAAAAAACAAGTTTTATGTATTTCATCCCAATAACAGTTATGATTCTGATGGCTATCCACTTTATCACGGGTTTCCAATTTCTGATTCTCAAGTTCTCCCTACAATTAAGAAAGACCTAGGAATAGGAAAACCATGACTCCCATCGAGGGGTAAGCGCATCTTAACAATCCTTGACAAAATGAACTTTATATGGGCTGCTTACCCACGATTCAGGCATATTTGAGGAGAATTTGCTATCTCAATTGTTAAGCAAGATAGGAGATGAAACAACCCAAAAGAAAACCCAACCACCGCCATGGGGAGATTGGGTTTTCCGGTTATGAATTGATTTTAAGGAGCTAAAGCGTTACCGCGCAGGAGAGAACCGATGGTTTTAGCGGTAATCTTCATCTGTACGAGAGGATTAGCGGGAACAACGGTTTTATAGAGATAACTGTCAAAAGTCATCTTCTGTACATCCTTATCGGAACACATTTCCACAAAAGCTTCCCGGGTGGCATCGGTACGGTAGAAAACCCGTTGCAGGATATCTAATACCAGATAGGTCATACCGTATTTCTTATCCCAACGCTTGAGGTAGAGTTTTAACTCGTCCTCTGTGGGAATACGTTGGCCGCCGTTAGTGACTTCGACAATGGTTTCGGCACACATCCGCGCCGATTTAGCGGCGAAATAGATGCCTTCTCCCGAAGACTTGGTAACTGTTCCCGCAGCATCGCCTACGAGGGCCACGCGACCGACTACACGGCGAGGACGGGGATGTTCGGGGATGGGGTGAGCCTCCACGCGGATGATTTCGCCTCCTTCCAGACGACGGGCTGCGCGAGCGCGAATACCAGCTTGTAGGTCTTTAATCATGGCTTTATTGACCTTCATTGTGCCAGTACCGACGGCGACGTGATCGTATTTGGGGAATACCCAAGCGTAGAAGTCGGGGGATACGTCTTTTCCTACATACATTTCGGCCAGGTCTTCGTAGTAGGCCATTTTATCTTGGGGAAGACGGATGCGTTCTTGGAAAGCGATCGCATAGTTGTAATCCCCGGCATCAATAGCTTTGGCAATGCGGGAATTAGCACCGTCGGCACCGATAACCACGTCCACCTTCAGAGATTTCATTTCCCCTTGGGAATTGCCGTGGGAGTGATCGGCGTAGTGTAGGGTATAGGGATCGGTGCTATTGGTGGGAATGTCGAGACCGTAAACGGTTCCGTTGATTAAATGCGCTCCTAATTTATGGGCGCGTTCTCTCATAAAACCGTCGAGGACTTCCCGACGACACATTCCGATATATTCGTCTTGATTATCGAGATTAATATCGACTTCGACGTTAGAGGGGGAGATCATTTTCATTTTTCTCACCCGGCGATCAATAATTTCAGGAGGTAGGTCAAATTCGCTCACCATACAGAGAGGAATCGCTCCACCACAGGGTTTAGCATTATCTAATTTGCGTTCAAATAAATAGGTTTCAATGCCTGCTTTAGCTAATGTTTCTGCCGCCGAAGAACCGGCCGGCCCTGAACCCACAACAGCGACTCTTAACACTCAGGTTTTCTCCTACATACTTACGAGCGAGTACGCTTTGCAGTGTACCACAGGGGTTTAGCCGAAAGAAACGGGATTCTCCGATTCTGCCCGATCTTGCAACAGTGCTTAACATCCTCTGTTACAAAAGTTTATTTTACTGCCCGTAGATGTTTTTTTATCGATGTGTTGTATTGTGTTACACCCGTAGAGAAAAAAAGTGCTAAACCCCTCTCCCAAACTGGGAAAAGGGGATAGGTACGAGGATTCTTAACCTCTTGCTTTCAACCAATCGCTAATAGCGGGGGGTAAATCCCGTTGCACTTTGCCACTGACATACATTCCGATATGTCCGACGGGGAAAGCACAAGCGGTATAGTCAGAAGTACCGATATAATTCCCTAAAGCGAGGGAAGAAGCGGGAGGTACAAGGTGATCTTTATCCGCATAAAGATTGAGAATTGGCATGGTCAGATTGTGTAAATCTACCCGTTTATCTCCTAACATCACTTCCCCTTTAATCAGTTTATTTTGCTGATAGAAATCCTTGAGAAACTGTCGATAGGATTCTCCCGCTTGGTCAGGACTATCAAAAATCCATTTTTCCATACGCAGAAAATTAACTAATTTTGATTCGTCTTCCATGATGTCAGGAAAATCGAGGTATTTCTGATAACCTAACTGCAAAGGTTTCAATTCCAGAAACTCTAAGTTGAGAAAATCTCCCGGGATATTGCCCATAGTATCTACCATTAAATCGATGTCTAATGCTTCGGCTCCCAAGGAACACCCCCCGCGCATATTTAAGAGGGTCTCGGTTTGATAAAAGTCCACTGGTGTCACCATTGTCACCAGATTTTTTACCTTATCGGGATAGAGGGAACTATAGCATAAACTAAAGGTTCCTCCCTGACAGATTCCTAACAGATTAATTTTGTCGAGATGGTGACTTTGACGAATAAAATCGACACAATTATTGACATAACCATTGATATAATCATCAAGGGTTAACCAGCGATCGCTTCTGGTGGGATAGCCCCAATCAATTAAGTAGATATCTAAGCCTAATTTCAGCAGATTTGCCACTAAAGAACGCCCTTCCTGTAAATCTACCATGTAGGGACGATTGACCAAAGCATAAACCATCAGCAAGGGTATCTCGAAGGGTTTTTCGACCACGGGTTTGAAGTGGTAGAGAATGATTTTATCTTCCCGATAAACTGCTTCTTTTTCCGATACTCCACACTGAATATCTTCTTCTTTAACTCGTTTGAGATTGTCTAACCCTTTGAGATTTTTTTGAGTTAATTCTAGATAATCTTGGGTAAAATCTTCCAGTTTCACTTGCGTCAAAAATGGCCACATAATTTAATTCTCCTAAAGAATTGGGGAAGTGGGGAAGTGGGGAAGTGGGGAAGTGGGGGAATTTCAACTAAAACCCCTAAAACCCCAACACCCTATCACCCTATCTCCTGAATCCTGAATCCTGACTCCTGATAGCTTACCTGATTGTCAAGCACAATTAACTAATTGTTACTTTCTACTGCTTTTTTTTCTCCTAAAGTTTTTTTGAGACTTTTTACCTCTTTGCGTAATTCATAGATGGTTCGATGAATTTCATCGACTTCGCTGCGGGTAGGCAGATTCATTGAGCGCAGGTAAATTTCCATTAAATCCTGCTGTTTGAGGCGATAATCATTGAGAGAATTAATAAATTTTCCCCTTACTTTTAGGTTTTCTGGTTGACAAAAAGCCTTTTCAAAAATATCATCAGCGACGACACTCCACAGATCTTGAAATTCTCGCCAATCCTTGACAGGTTGACCTTTTTCTGCTAGGAAAACTAATTTTTTAGTTAAAGCTTCAAAGGATTTAACTTGAATATCAGCCAGCACAATTTGATAGTTAATACTAGCTTGATAAAGAACGCGCCAAGTTTCAAAACTATCGAGTAATTTGCGGTTAAATTCTCGCGGCAATCCCAATAAAGGCATCTGTAACCATTGGCCAAAAGTTTCATCATAAAACTTCTGCCAATAGATATTATTGAGTTCGATCAAAGAAGAAGTATTACCTAACCAAGCTTTAGTTATTGTATCATTTGACAGAATCAAAGGATCGAACCATAAATGATTGATACTTTGCAATTGTTGCAGGTAAATTGTCCATAGTTGACTGACATCTTGACTACTTTGGGAAGTGGTGGTAGTAAAACTATTCAGTTGACCGCGCATCTGTTGGGTATAATTATCTAAAATTGTTTGCCAGTCTTCTCCTGTTTGCATTTTTGGGAAGATACTTTCCCAAGCTTCCATCGATAATTTTAGGAATTTGATCAATAAATCCCGATTATCAAAATAGCGCTGGGTTGCCTCTTGCAATTCTGGTTTAATATTGCCCATAGGAGTCGGTATCGCCCCCATCATATCAAACCAACTTGACCACATTTTTGCCCCGGTTTCTGTCCAAAGATTGACGTAATCGGCGGCCATCTCACTCCAAGCTTGTGTCGGTTTATCCATTATTTTTGCCCTTTTCCTTTAACGCTGATTTCGCTAGTTTACTAACCCACCCTACACCCGATAACTGATAACTGATAAGTCATATTTTTCCAGACTTGGCAATTTTTGCTAGTAATCTTAACGCTTCATTGACTGAGGCTGAATCTTGAAAAATTTCCGCCACATCGGGATCGAGAATTATCACATTACTAGCCTGTCGATAAGCTTGATAATATTTGCCACGAATACCACCAGAAAAGTCATATTCAGTCCGCATCTCGTCATTAACCGTTTCTTCAGACTCCTGATTCATAATTTTTTCTCTCCTGTTTACTAGCTAAACGGGCGCTAATTAAGCGAATCTCATTTTCTCTTTCTGTATGGGATATGACTAACAGCTTTTGTGATTTTGACTGTCCTATCGTCAGAAAACGAAACTCGCCCACTGAATGATCGGGATCTAAAATCGTTACGGCCAATGGATCCCCAAATACGGTCACTGCTTCTTCAAAAGATATACTATGTTTTTTGATGTTGTTATTTGCCTTGTCTTGATCCCATTGAAATTTCATAGATTTATGCTACTATCAAGCAACTTAGCAGGGACAATAACCAACACATTTTCCATCTTTGAATTAGATAACTGATAACTGATAACTGATTAGGTGTGATGGGCCCCATTAACTCTGAGGACTTCTCCAGAGACATAACTGCTGGCAACAGGAGAGAGTAAATAGGCAGTTGCCCAGGCGATATCTGCGGGTTCACCGAAGCGACGACAGGGAATTTCGGCGGTGATTTTATCGCGAACTTTATCGGGAATCGCTAAAGTCATTTCGGTGTTAATAAACCCCGGTGCGATCGCATTGGCGCGAATATTATAACGGGCAGCTTCCCGGGCCAAGGATTTGACTAAACCGATAACTGCCGCTTTTGTGGCCGCGTAATTAGTTTGGCCGGCATTACCGCGATCACCGGAAATAGAACTAATACAAACGATCGATCCCGCTTGTCGTTGATACATTCCCTCAATAAACGGCTTAATCGTGTGATTAACCCCTTTTAGGTTGACATTAATCACTAAATCCCAATCTAGCGGCGTTAATTTAGCGAAAAAGTTATCTCTGGTAATCCCCGCGTTAGCGACGATGCCGTACACCGGTCCCAATTCCGCTTCAATTTGTTTAGCTGCCGCTTCCATCGATTCCAACTTAGTCACGTCGGCCACAATGCCTAAACCCTGGGGATTATCGGCGACTAAATCCGTGTAGGCCACCTTGGCCCCCAAATCTATCAAAAGAGAGACAATAGCCGCCCCAATGCCTCGATTTCCGCCCGTAACGACGATAACTTTTTCCTCTAGTCCCAGAGATACCATAGCTTTTTCCTCCTAAACTCTTTCAATTGCGATCGCTGTTCCGCCACCGGTCCCATGACAGATGGCCGCCATACCGAGGGTTTTATCCTGTACTTTCAACGCGTTAATTAACGTCACCAGAATCCGCGCGCCGGAAGCGCCGATAGGATGACCCAATGCGATCGCACCACCGTGAACGTTTTGTTTTTCCCTAGCTAACCCCAGATCCATCTCAAAAAGCAGATTATTTAAGGCAAAAGCTTCGTTATTTTCCACTAAATCGAAATCTTCGATCGTTTTATCTAGAGATGATAGTAATTTTTTCACCGCTAGGACGGGGAATTCTGGGAAGCGCTCGGTTTTGCCAGCACCCACAGCGCCGCCAAGGATTTTGGCAATTGGTTTTAAACCGTACTGATCCACAGCTTTTTGACTGGCTAAAAGGATAGCGGCGGCCCCATCGGAAATCTGACTACTATTCCCCGCGGTTAAAACTCCCGACGGATTAAAAGCCGGTCGCAGTTTTCCTAACCCTTCTGGGGTACTATCGGAACGAATACCCTCATCTTGAGCAATAATTGTGGAACCTTTCTTAGATTTAAGCTCAATTGGCACGATTTCGCCCTTAAACCAGCCTTTTTCTGTGGCTGTGGCCGCTCTTTGGTGGGATAAGGCGGCAATTTCGTCTAATGCTTGCCGAGAAACCCCGCGATCGAGACAGAGGCGATCCACTTGGGAACCCATGACCTCAGCCGTGGTAGCATCGGTTAAGCCATCGTGGAGTAATAAATCCGTTAATTGTTCTGGCGCACCCATGAGGAATTTATAACCCCACCGGGCCCGATGGGAGAGAAAAAAGCCGGTTTGGGACATGGATTCGATGCCACCAGCGAGGACGAGAGCCGCTTCGCCGGCGCGAATTGAGGTGGCAGCGTTACTAACGGCAATCATTCCCGAAGAACAAACCATATCCACCCGATATCCGTCCACGCTTACGGGAATTCCCGCTTTAATCGCCGCTTGTCGGGGAATTAACTGACCATGACCCGCTCCCAAAACATTGCCGAAAATGTACAAATCTAGGGCTTCTGGGGGCAAATTAGCGATTTCTAGGGCGGATTTCATCACTGTTGCCCCTAAATCGGCCGGGGATAATCCCATCAATCCCCCACCAAAACGACCAATTGGAGTCCGGACTGCGGCCACGATATAAACTTCTTGCATAGACTTCTCTCTATTGGGAAGCGAAGATAATAGATAGAATTTGCTTAAGAATATCGAGTCCGAAAAAATCAAAATCCCAATTTACTGTCATTGGTTAAAAGTTTATGGCCTCGATGCCTTGAGTTTTTGTCTATCTACCCTCGATTTTGCAACAGAATTTCTGTGTAAGAAGATATATTCATTAGAATTTAACTTTTCTGGCAGCAATCCCGTTTTTTTATGGATTTAGTCAAGCGCTTAGTTTTTATCGGTGGGGGTCCTAGTCATGCGATCGCCGTTCGTCTTTGGGGGCAATCACCCCTAAAAAACGTTCAATTAACTTTAATTAGCGATGTCACCCATACCCCCTATTCGGGAATGTTACCCGGCCACGTCGCCGGTTTTTATGATTTTGCTGAGACTCATATCGATTTACCTTCTCTAGCTAGGTATTCTCAAGCGCAATTCTGTTTAGACAAGGCTAATTTCATAGATACGGAAAAATGTCAAGTAATTTGTCATAATTCTTCACCGATTCCCTTTGATTATCTCTCGATTGATATCGGCAGCATCCCGGCAGTGGATAATGTTATCGGTGCTAAAGAGTACACTATTCCCGCCAAACCGGTGCCGATTTTTCGGGAAGGATGGCAAGAAATCCTGAAAAAAGCGGTTAATAACCCTAATAATACTCTAAATATCGTCATTGTTGGTGGTGGTGCAGGCGGGGTCGAATTAGCTTTAAATATGCAGTCCCGTTTGGCCAAAATTCTCAACTCTAGCAGTAATTTGAATTTATCTCTAATTCATCGAGGAAAAAAACTACTACCGAACCATAATAATTGGGTCGGCCAACGTTTAGAGAATATTTTTAAACAAAGGGGAATTAGATTATATTTATCAACGGATGTGACGGCAGTGCAAGCAGATCGGATTATCTGTTCATCGGGTTTAGTTTTACCCATGGATTATACAATTTGGGTAACGACTGCCTCGGCCCCTAGTTGGATTAAAGCGTCAGGATTACTGACAGATGAAAAAGGGTTTATTTTAGTGAATAATTATCTGCAATCTCTTTCCCATCCCCATATTTTTGCCGTGGGAGATATTGCCACGATTCCAGATTATCCCCGTCCGAAAGCGGGAGTTTTTGCCGTCCGACAAGGAAAACCCCTGTTCGATAATTTAGTCAGAATTCTGCAAAATCAGCCTCTAAAACCCTATTTTCCCCAGAAAAATTATCTGAGTTTAATCGGGACAGGAGACCAAAAAGCGATCGCATCTTGGGGCGGTTTCGGATGGCAATCACCGTTATTATGGTCATGGAAAGATCGGATCGATCGAGCTTTTATGAGACAATTTGAACAGAAATGATGAGTTGCTTTGTCATCGGATTGAATGGCAGTTTAAGTCGGTTGGGAGGTGTGAGAAGCATGACTTAAAGTTGTTGTCTAAATGTCCAAATCGTGAGAGAAAGTTTAAGATTGCTGCTTTGTGGGAGTTTGAAGAATTTGAAGGCGCAGTTTGCGATCGCTGTTTTCTCTCTTTTGCTGAGATGAGAAACTGCAAACATCGAAAGAATCTTAAAAAATTTGGCTCTAAGGGAAAAATAAATAGCAATATAGCTCTAATATAAATTTAGAGCCAAGAGGATATTTATGCTTAATTTTAACATAGAAGACTATTTAACGGATACAAAATTAATTAAAATGTCGATTTACTATGCAATGAATAGTAGGCTTAATGACGATCAATTTTGTAATTTTTTTGAACTAAGTATCAATTGTAAAAATCAAAATAAAATCAACCCTTTAGTTGAATATATTAAAAATATCTACTCTTTAAAACAACCTTATATACCAGATGAGTCATTTGCTTATACTTATCCCAAAGAAGATTTCTTTATTAGAAGATGTGTATATTTGCCTTTCAAACAATATGCAATTAGATATCATTTGATTAATGTCCTCTCCTTGGCAGTTGAAAATTCTTTTATTAAAACAAGCTATGCTAACCGAACTCAACGATCACTCAGTGGATTTATCGATTTGTTTAAACGTTATGATCGTCAATATAAAGAATTCATCCAATGGGGGGAAAATCTTATTAAAGAATTTAAAAAAGAGCAGAGAGAGTCTTATTTATTAAACGCCGACATAACATCATTTTATGATAGTGTATCACCTAATTACTTAATCAATAATCTTTTTGATTTAACAGGGAGTATTCTACCTCAAAAATATAAACCGTTGTTGCAGAAAATATTGCAGCCAGAAATTGAATTTTACTCAGTTGTTGATAAATTATTAAAGTTAGAAAAAAAAGAACAAGGACTTTTAGTAGGTAATATAACTGATGGCTATTTGGCAAATATTTTACTAAGTAAAATAGATGAATTGATGATTGCTTATGGCTTTCATTATGCTCGATACGTTGATGATATTAAAATTATTACTAATACTAAAGATGAAGTAATCAAAGCGGTTAATATTTTGCAAGAAGAACTACATAGGATAGGACTAAACTTAAACTCGGCAAAAACGGAAATTATACATAATCCTAAATATGTCAAAGATTTTTTTAGAAAAGATCATCAAATAGCTTATGGTAATGAACTTATAAATGAGGAACATTGGGAAGATAATCAGAAAACAGAAAAAGATGAAGATGAAGATTTTGACATAAATACTATTAATCTTACAGCCAACCTTCAAGAAAAAGATTGTCATCGAATAACTAATTATTTATTTTATTTAAAAAATGATCATGATTACGATGAAAACTTGGTTATACAATTAATCAATAAAATCCCAGAAATCATTTGTAAGTATCCAAAAACAATCAAAAAAAATACTTGGACTGTTGTTGAATTTATTATCTTTGGATTTCCTAATAACATAATATTTTCCGCATACAAAGCAATGAATGATATTTTTAAGAATCAAAATATCATGGATTATGCCAGAACAAGATTAATTCATCATTTAGTAAAACCTCGAAAAAAAGATCCGCCATATATTCTCATGATGATTAAAAATCGTGAAAGATCGCGTGAAAAACTAATTGCTCAATTTCAAACCTTTCTTTCTACAAAATCCATTGACTTAAATCTCAACGCATTGTACGCATTATGGATCTTATCTCATCAAGATAATGGCCAGACTTTTGATGAAAATTTATTTCGTAAAAATGTAGAAAATTATTTACCTCGACCAATTTCTCATACTATTTCAAGGGTTTTATCATCAATTTTTTCCCATAAAGATAATTTCAACTTTTGTGATTACTTTGATTTTACTGAGCTATCGAATAATAGTGAGAGTGAAGGATTAGAATAGTGAGAGTGAAGGATTAGATGACTTTTACAAATTTTAAAATATATCGGCAATATCAATTATGTCTGAATACATATCTTTTCTTAAAAAGATGTATAAAATACTCCAAGCTCTTGAGCGACCAATATATCTTAATCTTCTTAAGCGAATGGTCTCAGAAATGGGTTCTGGTTCTAATTCCACTAATAAAATTATATGATTTTCTAAGCCTTGAAAATCGTAAATAGTTGACCAAGTAATTGTTTGTGGATGAAGAGGACTAGCGAGAGAGAATCGCTTAAATTTGAAAGTAGAAATTTTTGATGCTATCGAGTCAAGAAAGTTTTGACTTGGTTGTTTAGAAAAGAGGATTGTTATGTGTTTAGGTAAAACCTTTTCATCCTTTATTAATGCCAAAATATTGCTTTTTATGGCTTTAATTAAGTCTTCATCAGTTATGTAATAATCTGTGATGACTTCCTTAAATTGTCTGACGGGCTTTTTTACTTTATAGGTTGGACTAATATATTCTTCGTAAGAATCAAAAATATTAATTGTGTTTCTGATTACTTTTTGCAGGGTATAATTAAAGGGTTTAAATATCTCTTGTATATAATTTTCATTAGTTTTTTGAGAATCATCTTTAAAAATTAAAATTGATAGATTAAACATTTGACTAGCATAGTCAGCTATTTTTCTCAAAAAATCACCATCTAATTGTTGTGCCTCATCAATAATAATTCTGACTTCTTCTAAATTTTCTTTATTTTCTAAAACTTTTTGTAATAAACTAAGTTCTTTAAGCGTAAATATCTTTAAAAGATCATTATTAATTGCAACATTAAGCGAAATTTCCTTATAGATATAATCTTTTGAATCCTGAGAATTAGTAATGAATAAAACCAATCTATCAGATTGAATATCTGAAATAGCTTGTGAGATTGCGAGTTGAGTTTTTCCTGTTCCCGCAGGTCCATCAATAAGGATTGGAGTTTTAACTTTATAAAAACCATCTAAAATTTCTTCTTGCTCTTTAGTCAGCTTAATTATAGTTTGTTTCTCATCTTCTAGTTCTGCACTGAGGGATTTTCTAAATTCTGAATTACGGGTAATTAAAGTTTTAATTTCTTCTACTATATTTTTACCAAGATGTTTATGACTATTATTACTATAATGACTATATATTTCGTTGATTTTCTCACCTAGATTTTTTAGATCATCTCTAAATAAAGTAACTTCTCTTTCCATAAAGGGAGCTAAATTTCCCTCTAAAATATCAATATGAGGAAAACAAATTGCATATCCACAAGTTATCCAATGATTTGTCAAACTAGGTAGTTTACTTTTTAGGAATAACGGCAAATTCTTTGAGTTAGCTAATTGTTTTTTGTAGGGATTTTGATAAGAAATATTATCTCCCGATTTCCACTTATCATGTTCCCCGTCGTAAGAAAATCGAGTTCCTCCCTTGACTTCAATAATCAATAGACCTTTCTGGGGATGAACTAACAAGAAATCCGTTTCTCTTTCAGTTCTAGCTCCATATTTATTCTTAAAAATCCAGTATCTGTCTTGAAAAATGTAAAAATCATCGTCAAGTTGAGATAGTAAATGATATACGTCTGATTCTCCCCGTAAATCAGGATTAGAAGGCGCATCTGGGGGAAACATTTTAGCCATAATTGATATTACCCATAATTAAAAACGAGTGATCACACAGTCTGCCTTCGGCAACGCAACTCTCTAAATCCTAACTTACCAAAAAATGCCTCATACTTATCATGACTCCCAATAAAATAAGGAAGTAAAGCGATAAATCAACAAAATGCTATGGTCATCAATCTCAATATCCCGCCCTCCCAACCATCAGCTAATCTAAAGGTAAAAATACTGATAGAAACCCTTAAAAATGATCAATATGCTGTATCTATCGCTGAATTGCCTCATTTTCGAGTCCAAGCACCCACCAAAGAAGAAACCATTTCCCAACTACAAACAACCTTTATCGAACAAATTAGCCAAATTGAAACGATATCATGGACAACACCTCTAGATAACCCCTCACCCTTTAGATGATGACAGTGAAGTAGATCCCTCATATTATCTGTAGAGGATAAAGATTTGTGTCTCAATATATTCTCGATACTGACCATATTTCCCTAATTCTTCGCAATCATCCCCAAGTTATTGCTAATGCGTCCCGTCATTCCATTTCCGTTACAATCAATACTGTTCAGGAACTTTTCAGTGGAAGGAACCACAGAGACACAGAGGACACAAAGATTGATCGCTACTATATAAGTTAAACTTATCACACAGAACCTAGAAGAGCCCTTTTTTAAGTTTCTTCTCTTTTTGTTAATCAAAGATGTGACCAATGGATACCCTAAAAGGGGCGAGGTTTTAAACCCAAAATTCTGATAAAGTAAAAATCGTCCCGATACCTTGACTGGTTAAGGGAGAGAACGTCAATAGTTTGTTAAATAGTACATATAAACCAATGCCACGTCTTCGCTCGATTATTTCCCTAGTTTTAGTCCTAGTTACTACCCTGCTGGTTAGCTGCAGTGGTCCTCAAGCAACTATCCCCACCGTCTATAGTCCCCAAAAAATCGAACAGTTACAGGTTTACATCCAACCTATCGCAGAGTTTCGCCAAAAAATGAGCGTTTTGCAAGACCTCATCGCTGACAAAAATTGGGTAGATACTCGCACCTATATCCACGGTCCTTTGGGGCAATTGCGTCAGGAAATGGTAGGATTATCCCGTAATTTACTGCCCAAAGACCAAGAAAAAGCCAAGCAGTTAGCGAAAAATCTTTTCGTTCACTTTGAACGTATCGATGCGGCAGCCAAAGAAAAAGATGCTAGTCTTGCTGCTACTCAATTCCAAGAAGCATTAAAAGACTTCGATGCTTTCTTAAATATTGTTCCCAGTTAGTTTTTATCAGTGATCAGTGATCAGTTATCAGCTTTAAAAAAAATCTCGGGCTTTTTGCCTAGAGATTGTTGTCAGAGAGAAGCACACAAAAACTTTTTTTCTTATAGATGTTCAGTTTAAAAATCAAGATAGAAAAAAATAATAGGGTTCTTCTCGACTTTGTGTGATAATTTTTGCTTATAGAATCGTGAAATGTTTACTGGTAAAGACTTTTAGGACTATTTTGCGGATATTCTATCAGTATAGACCCCGTTTCCACACAGAAACCAGAAGAGCCAAAAATAGTGACCCTTACCTTTTCCCAAGCAGAGGTAGGAAGTCTCTGGTTTTAGGGAACAGGCAAGAGGGAGCGCCGGAGTTGGGGAAGTGGGGAGAAGGGAGCAGGGGAGGGGGGAGAAAAAAGCTGATGACGGCTGAGAGCGGGGGGAATCATGGCCATTTACAATTGCTTAATAATTGTTGCCACTGCCGTGATAATATGTCTTGTGGCTCACCTGAGCGTCATAGCTCGGAAAGCAATCTAGATATTGAGATTAGTCTATCGCTGATTTAGGTGTACCTTGTCTGATCCATCGATCGAATCTCCCCCAACCCCAGAAACCGCCCCGCCGTCAGATCCGATGCGGGAATACTATCAACTACAAAACACTTTATTGATCACCACCCTGATCTTAAGCGGTCTGATCTTTATTCCCGTGTGGTGGTTTTATTCCCTCAATACCGCCCTTAATTACCTATTAGGGGCAATGGTGGGAGTTGTTTACCTAAAACTCCTGGCCGGGGAAGTGGAAAAATTGGGGGTAACCAAAAATCGGGTGGGCAAAAAAGGATTAGCCCTATTCGCTGGATTAATCATCATCGCCAGTCGTTGGCAAGAACTGCACATAGTGCCAGTTTTTTTGGGTTTTTTGACCTATAAAGGGGCGATCATCGTCTATACTCTGCAAACCATCTTCAAGTTGGAGCAGAAAGCCGATTCCTAAACCCTTTCACCGTTAAAATAACCCTGATTTGCGAACCCGAATCTCTCCAAGGTGAAAATGTTAGACAGTTTAAGTGTGCTTAATTTTTATAGCCTCGCTTCCCTGGAAGTGGGACAACACTGGTACTGGCACATCGGCGGACTAAAAATTCACGGGCAAGTGATTGCGGTCTCCTGGATCGTCTTCGCTATCTTAATCATCGCCTCGATCGCCGCTACCCGCAAGATCCAGAAAGTTCCTGGCGGTATTCAAAACCTCATGGAGTACGTTCTGGAATTTCTGCGCGATTTAGCCAAAAACCAGCTAGGAGAAAAGGAATATCGACCCTGGTTGCCCTTCATCGGCACCCTATTTTTATTTATTTTCGTTTCTAACTGGTTAGGGGCCCTGATTCCTTGGAAGTTAATCGAACTGCCCGAAGGAGAATTAGCCGCCCCCACTAACGACATCAATACCACGGTGGCGTTAGCCCTACTGACTTCCCTCGCTTACTTCTACGCGGGCATCAGTAAAAAAGGACTCGGTTACTTTGCTCACTACCTAGAGCCGATTCCCGTGCTATTACCGATCAAAATTTTAGAAGACTTTACCAAACCCCTCTCCCTCAGCTTCCGTCTTTTCGGAAACATCCTCGCGGACGAGTTGGTAGTGGCCGTATTAGTCTTCCTTGTCCCCCTAGTCGTACCCCTACCCCTGATGGCTCTCGGTTTATTTACCAGCGCTATTCAGGCCCTTGTCTTCGCCACCCTTGCCGGGGCCTATATCCATGAGGCCCTGGAATCGGAACACGAAGAAGAACACGCTTAAAAGCGAAGGACGAAAAAAGAAAAATTTCTTAGGGAAAAGTGTCCAAATAATAGGATAATAACTAAGAAATTATTGGTCGAATTCAGGATGAGCAACTGAATTCCCAGATCGTTCTTTCCCAAAAACTCTTTCGGGAGTTTTGAGCAGAAAACCAGCCATTTTTTACGGCTGAGAACGCGCTCTGTAAACAACAGATTGAAATTGATTAGTAAATAGAGGAAAAAATCACCATGAACCCCACAGTAGCTGCCGCTTCCGTTATCGCCGCCGCCCTCGCCGTTGGTTTAGCCGCTATCGGCCCCGGCGTTGGTCAAGGTACCGCTTCTGGAGAAGCTGTTTCCGGTATCGCCCGTCAACCCGAAGCTGAAGGAAGAATTCGTGGTACCCTTCTCCTCAGCTTGGCATTCATGGAATCCTTAACCATCTACGGCTTGGTTATCGCTCTCGTTTTACTGTTCGCTAACCCCTTCGCCTAATTAAAAAAGCAGTGGGCTATCAGCCCCCAGTCCCCAGCTTGGCGGCAGAGTTTTCAAAACTCTCAAAAAACGCCAAAGGAGCCAACTAAAAAGTCTGGTTTTGGGGACGGAAGGCTGATAGCTAGTTAAGGGAATTTTGCTGATCCCCCCTGACTGTTCATTGTTAAAGCAGGGGGATCGTCTTCCTTTTTTGAACCTGCCTATAGCTTCTATTTATCAGGAATAAATCAATGTTTGATTTCGATGCCACCCTGCCAGTGATGGCACTACAATTTATTCTTTTGGCAGTGATCCTGAACGCCGTTTTTTATAAACCCCTCAGTAAAGTTTTAGATGAACGGGCGGAGTATATTCGGCAAACAGAAAGCGGAGCCAAAGAACAACTAGCCAAAACCGAAGCACTGGTACAAGAGTACGAATTGCAATTAAGTTCGGCTCGTAAACAATCCCAAGAGATTATCGCCCAAGCGCAAGCCGAGGCCCAAAAACTAGCCAGCGAACGAGTTGCCGCAGCCCAAAAAGAAGCGATCGCCCGTAAGGAAGCCGTCGCCGCCGAAATTGCCCAACAGAAAGAAGAAGCCTTTCGTTCTCTAGAAGGACAAGTGGCCTCTCTTTCCCGTCAAATTCTCGAAAAACTCCTGGGACCAGAACTCGTTCGCTAAACCCCAGCCATTGGTTAATAACAGTGATCAGTAAAAAGATAGAACTCAGTCGTCAGGAGTTAGAAGACTGGAAACTTACCTCTGATAACTGATAACTGATAACTGATAACTGATAACTGAACAACCTACTCCCCGCCCTCAATAATCATGATCATCGACACAGTTTTATTATTAGCCACGGAGGCGAAGGAAGCGGCAGCAGAAGGATTCGGCATCAACACCGATATCTTAGGAACTAACCTATTTAACCTCTCGATTCTGCTCGGTTTAATCATCTTCTACGGCCGCAAAGTTCTCGGACAAATCCTCGGAGAACGTCAGTCGAAGATTGCGGAAGCTTTAGCCGAAGCTGAAAACCGGAAAAATATTGCCGCTACCGCCCTCGCCGAAGAACAGAAAAAACTCGCCCTGGCAAAACAAGAGGCGGAAAAAATTATCGATAACTCTCGATCTAGAGCTAAAGCTGTCACCGCCGACATCGCCGCCCAAGCCGAACTCGATATTCAAAGAATGCGCGAAAGTGCCGCTAAAGATCTCTCGGCGGAACAGGATCGCGTTTTAGTAGAATTACGCCAAAGAATTACCGCTTTAGCCTTAGCTAACGTGGAATCCCAGTTAAGCACCGGCCTGGAAGAATCGGTACAACAAACCCTAATTGATCGCAGTTTGGCCAACCTAGGAGGTAAATAGATGCAGGGAAGTTTAATCAGTTCAGAAATAGCCGAACCCTACGCCCAAGCATTACTTTCCGTCGCCCAAAGCAGCGGACAATTAGAAGCGATCGGCGGCGAAATTAAATCCCTCTTAGAATTGTTGGAAAATGCTCCCGATCTAAGAGCTTTTATCGGCAATCCCGTCATCAAAGAAGAAGCTAAAAAAGCCGTTCTTTCCCAAGTAATGGGAACCAGTGCCAATCCCTATTTAACTAACTTCATGATGTTATTAGTCGATAAACGTCGGATTCAATTTTTAGAACCCGTTTGTCAACAATATCTCACCCTGGCTAGAGTGCTGACTAACACCGTTTTAGCGGAAGTTTCCTCGGCCACCGAATTGAACGATAGCCAAAAACAAATCGTCATCGACAAAGTGAAAACCCTGACCGGGGCGAATGTGGTCGAACTGAAAACCAAAGTTGATACCAGCCTGATCGGTGGTGTGGTGATCAAAGTCGGTTCTCAGGTCTTTGATGCCAGCATTCGCGGTCAACTACAACGCCTCAGCCTCTCCCTGCGCTAAGGTCATCTAATCTCCCTTTTTTGCCGTTTTTTCACCTTCTAATTTTTTACTTTTTCCCAGATTAAACTATGGTAGCTATCAGACCCGACGAAATTAGCACGATTATTCGTCAACAGATCGAATCCTATAACCAAGAAGTACAGGTCTCCAACGTGGGAACCGTCCTGCAAGTGGGTGACGGTACTGCCCGCATCTACGGCCTACAACAAGCCATGTCGGGAGAACTATTAGAATTTGAAGATGGAACCGTCGGCATCGCCCTTAACCTCGAAGAAGATAACGTCGGTGCAGTGTTAATGGGTGACGGTTTCGGGATTAAAGAAGGCGGTACGGTGAAAGCTACCGGTAAAATCGCTCAGGTTCCCGTGGGTGAAGCCTTAGTCGGCCGCGTGGTTGATGCTCTCGGTCGTCCCATCGACGGTAAAGGGGACATCCTCGCCAGCGAAACCCGTCTGGTGGAATCCCCCGCCCCCGGTATTGTCGCTCGCAAATCCGTCTGTGAACCGATGCAAACCGGCATTACCGCTATCGATGCCATGATTCCCGTCGGTCGTGGTCAACGGGAGTTAATTATCGGTGACAGAAAAACCGGTAAAACAGCGATCGCCATTGACACGATCATTAACCAGAAAAGCGAAGACGTGATCTGTGTCTATGTCGCCATCGGTCAAAAAGCCTCCACCGTCGCCCAAGTAATCGACACCCTCACCCAAAGAGGCGCCATGGATTACACCGTGGTGGTGGCCGCTAACGCTAACGACCCCGCCACCCTCCAGTATATCGCCCCCTACACCGGAGCTTCGATCGCCGAATACTTCATGTATAAAGGCAAAGCGACCCTAGTTATCTACGATGACCTCACCAAACAGGCTCAAGCTTATCGTCAGCTATCCCTGCTCATGCGTCGTCCTCCCGGTCGGGAAGCTTACCCCGGCGACGTTTTCTATCTCCACTCCCGTTTACTAGAGCGCGCCGCTAAACTCAGCGATGCCCTCGGTGGTGGCAGCATGACCGCCCTGCCGATTATCGAAACCCAAGCAGGTGACGTTTCTGCCTACATTCCCACCAATGTAATTTCGATTACTGACGGTCAGATCTTCCTCTCCACCGACCTCTTTAACGCTGGTTTCCGTCCCGCTATTAACGCTGGTATTTCCGTATCCCGCGTGGGTTCGGCGGCCCAAACGAAAGCGATGAAGAAAGTTGCCGGTAAATTAAAACTCGAATTAGCCCAGTTTGACGAATTAGAAGCTTTTGCTCAATTCGCTTCTGACCTTGATGCGGCCACCCAAGCACAACTCGCTCGCGGTCAACGTCTGCGTCAAATCCTCAAACAGCCCCAAAACTTCCCCCTCGCCGTTTGGGAACAGGTGGCGGTGGTTTATGCCGGTTTAAACGGTTATCTCGACGATATCGCCACCGATAAAGTTATCGATTTCTGCACCGGTTTACGGGAATACCTGAAAACCAGCAAACCTCGCTACGTTGAGATCGTCAGCACTGAAAAACAACTCAACGACGAAGCGGAAGGCCTGCTCAAAGATGGCATCAACGAGTACAAACAGGCTTTTAAATAATCTCGGTAATCAGTAAATGAATGTTGGTAATGGGGGTTAGGTTTTGGGGGATGGGGTGTTGAGGTTTTGGGGTTTTGGGGTATGAGTTGAAATTTCTCTATCTCCCCATTTCCCTGTTTCCCCACCTCTCCATTCCCTCCTAAACCCCGACTCTTGACTGATAACTGATAACTGATAACTGATAACTGATAACTGAATTATGCCTAATCTCAAAGCGATTCGCGACCAAATTCAATCGGTCAAAAATACCAAAAAAATTACCGAGGCCATGCGTCTGGTGGCGGCCGCAAAAGTGCGCCGCGCCCAAGAACAAGTTCTCTGTACCCGTCCTTTTGCCGATGCCCTCGCTCAGGTACTTTATAATCTCCAAGGTCGTTTAGCCTTTAGTGATGTTAATTTACCCCTACTGGCCCAACGGGAAGTAAAAACCGTGGCTCTGTTAATAGTCACAGGCGATCGAGGTCTTTGTGGCGGTTATAATACTAACGTCATCCGTCGTGCCGAACAACGGATGAATGAATTAAAAGAGCAAGGGATTAAGTATCAATTAGTGGTTGCCGGCCGGAAAGCGGCACAGTATTTCGAGCGCCGGAATGCTCCCATTGCCGCCAAATTTATTAACCTCGAACAGATTCCCACTGCCGATGAAGCTGGCACGATTGGGGATGAATTGCTCTCCTTATTTTTATCGGAAACAGTCGATCGCGTCGAGTTAATTTATACTCGTTTTATCTCCCTGATCAGTGCCACTCCGGTGATTCAAACCCTGTTACCTTTAACTACCCAAGGTTTAGCGGTACAGGATGACGAGATTTTCCGTTTGGTGACTAAAGAAGGAAAATTTAAGGTACAACGGGAAAAAATGGCCAGCCAACCAGCGCAGGTTTTTCCCCAAGACATGATTTTTGAGCAGAATCCCGTCCAAATCCTCGATTCTCTCCTACCTTTGTACTTAAATAACCAATTACTGCGCGCCCTCCAGGAATCGGCAGCGAGTGAATTAGCAGCCCGGATGACGGCAATGAGTAACGCCAGCGAGAACGCCAGCGAGTTAATCGGGACTTTAAGCCGTACCTACAACAAGGCGCGTCAAGCCGCTATTACCCAAGAATTGCTAGAAGTAGTAGCGGGAGCCAACGCTCTCTAGGTTTAAGCCTGTTTTTCTTTTGATTATCAGTAGGAGTGATTTTTTTCACTCCTTTTTTTATATAGGGTTTGCTGAAAAAGTAGGGACGAAGAACACCTAAGGATGATTAGATTGTTTTCTTAAGCACAATCTCAGAGCGACTATCAAAACCTAGATCCCCAATACCAACTACTTCCCAACCTTGAGAGCCCAAATCATTAAGAATTTGTAGCAAATCCGCTCCTACTTGGTTGCCATTCAGAAACCAGACCACAGCATTAGGTTCATTCTTTCCTACAAGAATCTGATATTGGAAAATAGCCATTTGACCTCTTGTATTGGGTTGCCTTTGGATCAGTCCAACGGAATTCTAGACGAACTTTTCCAGGTAATACCCCCAATTAAGATTTTATTAAGAGTTCATTCTCGCACCTCTAGAAGTTTAAACCATGTCACTCGCTGAGTTAATTCCTCTGGTCAACAATCTGAGCCAGTCAGACAAATTATCACTCTTTAAAGTCCTAGCCACACAAATCCCAGACGCTGAACTACAAGTCATCTTCTCGGCATCAGAGTACCCAATTTGGTCGCCCTACGACGCAACAGCAGCAGCAAACATCCTGGGGCAGATGATTGAGGATGACCAAGGGGCATCTGCTCATGCCTAGTACAGTTGAGTTTCCCTTTTCTGAGGATGAAGCATTACCGACAATTCCTATCATTCTCAGTTATGCAGACTCTTCTTTTTCTACGAAGGCACTGGCCGCTACAAATCTTGGATGACACTGATAGTGGCTCTCTTATTCTTTGTCTGATCAGTTTAAGTTACTGTAGAATCGATCAATCTTTGTGTCCTCTGTGTCTCTGTGGTTCCTTCCACTCGCTTGCCGGCAGTACTGTATCTTAGAATACATTTTACCCACCAAACCTAAGAGAGCTACTTTTTTAACGTCAACCCAACTACTTAAAGGAGTAAAAACCATGAGTCTGTGTCTCAATCCTAATTGTTCCTCCGCCAATCCAGATGGCAATAAATTCTGTGAAAAATGCCGCTCTAAATTGTTTTTACAGGAGCGTTATCAAGCAATTCAATTAATTGGTCAAGGAGGATTTGGTCGCACTTTTAAAGCGGTAGATTATAGCAAGCCTTCTCGACCTTATTGTGTGATTAAACAGTTTTTTCCTTCGGCTCAAGGAACTGATACAATTGAGAAAGCCTCAGAATTATTTGAAAAAGAAGCAATCCAATTAGAGAAGTTAGGAAAACATCCCCAAATCCCTGAACTTTTCGCCTATCTCAATCATGATGATGACCGTCAATATTTAGTACAAGAATATATTGAAGGACAGAATTTAGAACAAGAATTAAGAAGCCAAGGGGTATTTAATGAAGCCAAGATTAAAGCTTTATTAACAGATATTTTGCCGGTTTTAGATTTTATTCATAGTCAGGGAGTAGTTCACCGAGATATTAAACCAGAAAATATTATTAGACGTAACTCAGACAAGAAAGCGGTTTTAGTGGATTTTGGCGCGTCTAAAGTTGTTACACCTCTTAACCGTTCTGTTACTGGTACGGTAATCGGTTCAGCGGAATATATCGCCCCAGAACAAGCTAACGGTAAGCCGATCAATCCTAGTGATTTGTATAGTTTAGGAGTCACTTGTATTTATTTGTTGACTCAGGTTTCACCCTTTGATTTATTTGATACCAGTGACCATGAATGGATTTGGCGACAGTTTTTAGTAAATAATAATGTTCGGGATGATTTAGGGCGCATTCTTGATAAAATGATCGAGTTTGGGACAAGAAAGCGTTATCAGTCAGCGCGGGAGATTTTACAAGATTTGACGGGACAATCACCAGCAACTTCGATACAATCACCAGCAACTCCCCGTTATTCACCAACACCAGCAACCCCCGTTATTCAAACACCACCACCGCCTAAAGTTGCTGCTAATATTGCGCTTAAAAGTGCTAGGGAGGTTAACTATTCTCGATTACAGCAACTCCTAGCAGCAGGAAACTGGAAAGAAGCAGACCTAGCAACAGGTAAAGTTATGTGTCAGGTCGCCGGAAGGGAAAAAGAAGGATGGTTGAGACGAGAGGATATTGATAATTTCCCCTGTGAAGATTTACGAACTATTAACCAACTCTGGCTACACTACAGTAACGGTAAGTTTGGCTTCAGCGTCCAGAAAGAAATCTATGAGAGTCTCGGTGGCACGAGACATTATAATGAAAAAGTGTGGGAAAAGTTCGGCGATCGCGTCGGCTGGAGAAAAGGAGGTAGTTGGGTACTGTACAGCGACTTAAGTTTTAATAAAGATAAAGCCCCCAAAGCTCACCTCCCGTATAGATTTTGGACGGGTGTGAGTTGGGGAGGGTCGATGGTTCAGGCGATCGATTTGATCTCTCGCGCAAAGACTTGTAACCTGTAGGATATAACGATCTCAGGTCTTTTGTCAAGCTTATTTTTGGAGATTTCTAGAACGAAAACATAGGCTTTTTCCTACTTCAATACCTGGCACTGGTTGCTGTCATCAAGCTATCGGTTTCCAGTAGTAAGCTACTTTGCAGATAAGTCAACTTTTAATTCTCGCTCTTCTACTATTATTTACCCCTCATCAATAAACGGGTTTTTAATATTTAAACTGGAAATCCCCTTAAAATCATCAACATTTCTAGTGACCAAACATCCATTTTGGCTCAATGTTGTTGCGGCAATAATGGCATCGGGAATCTTGATTTTATACTGTCGTTTCAGTTGAATAGTCAGATCTTCAATTTCTCTCAATATGGGAATTAATTCAAACTGTGAGAGTAAATCTTCAATTATCTGCTCTTCTTCCTTAGACAAAGTAGGAAAACTGAGTAACTCAATTCTGACAATTGGTGAGATAAAAATCTGATGCAAACTCAAAAAAGCTTGGGAGAAAAAAGAAGTAACTATATCGTCATCGGCTAAATAATAAATAAAAATATTGGTATCATAGACGTATTTCATCCATCCCACTCCCGACGAAGAGACTCTACATGAGATAGCATTGCCGCTTTTTTATCCTTAAGAATACCTTTGGCTTTAACCACCTTTTGATAATCTTTTTGCCAAAGCTGAAGCAGTGAATCTGGCACGTCTGCTGTAATAAAATTTTCATCTTCAGCAATCAGATAATTCCTTGGTATTTTAATCAGTGGCACAGCTTTTCTCCTAATACCAAACAGTATTTAATGTCTCTCTCTGTCATAGACCATCATTATATATTATCATCACAAGTACGGTAGAGCCACCAAGTCAAGGAATATTCGGGTGATAAAACTAACTTTGTTTAATTTAGAGCGGGATTAAGTAATTCTACCTGACAGCGTAATGCTGCATCTATTAATTGCTTATCATTGGTAGCCAATGGTAAATCTAAGCGCAAAGCAAGTTCTAAGTAAGCAGCATCATAAGAAGCTAATTTTTGTTCTCTTGCTAGTGTTAAAGTCCTGCCAAAAGCTTGGACTGAAGTTAAAGAATCAATAGTAATAAGTAAAGACTGTAACCAATTAATCGATGCTTGAGTTTGCTCGACCATCATCCGATTTCTTCTTTCTGCGACTAGGAGAGTATTGACAATCTCTAAAGACCAAATTTCGGGAACAAATGCTTCGGCGTTTGGCATTATGTCTAATACTGCGTTAGCAGAATCGTTATCTTCATCGACCAAACACCAGCTAATTGCTACCGAACAATCTAAAACAAACTCAATCAAAACCGTCTCCCTTCTTCTCGCATGGCACGAATTTCACTTTTAGGTAAAGCTACAGTTTTTTGAAGGCGGCGCATTCCTGAAATAGCTTGGGTAATAGATTGCTCTACTACTGGGTTGCCCCAAGCATTATAGCGAGGTTTTCTTTCCTCTTTTCTACTTGCTAAATCTTCACTGACTTCTTGAACCGCTTCAACGGTTACTGTAACATTTACTTCAGTTTCTTTAAAATCGGACGGTATATGTAAATGTAAGATTCCATCTCTACCAATCTGAGAACGTAGTTTAATTGTTGGCATATTAAAACCTCGTATATTCTTATCCTTTTGCCCCTTTATAAGCAGTAAAACGTAGGGTGCGTTAGACGGCAAAAATTGCTGCTGTGACTGGAAGGTGACAATCCGTCGTAACGCACCACCTATCATCAAAACTTACTCATACCGGCGGTTACGTTTGCGGATAATCCAGAGGATAAACCAGATAACCAGGACAAGTAGGGCTATTTTTGACACGGGAGCCAGATATTCTTCCACAAGGGGGTAATTTTTCCCTAAAAAGTAACCTGCTGCCGTTAAAAAAACGACCCAGAGGGTCGTGCCGATGGTGGAGTAAACTAAAAAGGGAATCATCGCCATGTGATTCATCCCGGCGGGTAGGGAAATCAAAGTTCGTACTCCGGGGACTAAACGACAGAGTAAAACCGCTTTACTACCGTGACGGTTAAACCATTGATTAGCTTTTTGAATATCTTTAGCGGAAACGGTAATCCATTTGCCGTATTTATCGGCTAGTTTTTCAATTTTTTCCTCATCCACAACCCGACCGAGATAATACCAAGGTAGCGCTCCGATGACCGTACCAAAAATCCCCGCTACCACTGCCGGAATAAATTGCATTTGTCCCTCATGGACGGTAAAACCCGCTAGGGGCATAATTAATTCCGAGGGAATGGGAGGAAAAAGATTCTCTAAAAACATTAATAGGGCTATGCCTAAATAGCCCATAGAAGTCATTGTATTTGTAATCCATTCAGTCATAATTTTTTAGGATTTAGAAAACAGTTTTAAAGTAAAGTATTTTCAGTGAACTGATAACTGATAACTGATAACTGATAACTGATAACTGATAACCGATATTAGGTTCCGGAAGTCCAGGAGTTGATATATTCTAATTGGGCTTCGGTGAGAGTATCGATTTCAATCCCCATGGCTTGCAGTTTCAAACGGGCGATTTCTTGGTCTAATTCGTAGGGAATCGAGTAGATGCCGGGGGCCAATTTACCTTTATTTTTAACCAAGTATTCTACACCGATCGCCTGGTTAGCGAAACTCATATCCATAACGGCGCTAGGATGACCTTCGGCGGCTGCCAGGTTAACTAGGCGACCTTCACCGATAACAACGACGGATTTACCGCTTTTTAGTCTATATTGTTGGGTAAAGTTGCGAACTTCCTTAACATTATCGGCTTTTGCGCCTAAAGCTTGCAGGTCGATTTCAATATCAAAGTGACCGGAGTTGGAAACAATCGCGCCATCTTTCATCAGGTCAAAATGTTCGGCCCGGATAACGTGCTTGTTACCGGTAACGGTGATGAAGATATCGCCTTCTTTAGCGGCTTCATCCATGGGCATAACCCGGAAACCGTCCATCGCTGCTTCAATGGCGCGCACGGCGTTGATTTCGGTGACAATTACATTAGAGCCTAAACCTTTGGCCCGCATAGCGACACCTTTACCACACCAACCATAACCAGCCACAACCACGGTTTTACCGGCAAGGAGGATATTGGTGGCGCGAATGATACCATCAAGGGTAGATTGACCTGTACCGTAGCGATTATCAAAGAAATGCTTGGTTTCTGCGTCGTTAACGTTCATTGCCGGGAAGGATAACACCCCGGCTTTGAGCATGGCTTGCAAACGGACGATACCGGTGGTAGTTTCTTCGGTAGTACCGATAATGTCGGGTAATTGGTGACTTCTTTCTTTAACTAGGGTGGCCACTACATCACAACCATCATCGATGATAATCTGGGGTTTATGATCGAGGGCGATTTGAACGTGACGGTGATAGGTGTCGTTATCTTCCCCTTTGATTGCATAAACGGGGATGCCGTAATCAGCGACTAAACAAGCGGCCACATCATCCTGGGTGGAAAGGGGATTACTGGCAATTAATAACGCATCAGCGCCACCGGCTTTTAGTGCGATCGCCAAATTAGCGGTTTCGGTGGTAACGTGACAGCAAGCGACTAAACGCAGTCCAGCAAAGGGTTTTTCGATGGCGTAACGTTCGGCTAATTGACGCAAAACGGGCATTTCCCGACCGGCCCATTCGATGCGTTGTTTGCCGATGGGGGCTAAACTAATATCTTTGATGTCGTATTTCTGTTGAACTGGTGTTGCTACCATAAGGGGTTTTCCTTAAATACAAGCCTAGGCTATTGGTTAATTTAACTTAACATTGTCTGGGTATTTTGGCTAATGTCAAGCTTTCGGCTGGTTTTTTATATAGTAAAAAGTTATCAATCCCTCGCTGACCTATCCAGAAATCGGTACATTTTCTCTATTTTAGGTAATTATATAGTACAATGAAACTACTGTATGATCTAAATCAAGCTAGAAATCTCTATCTGGTGATGATAAGATAAAGTGATGGGCGAGAAACTGACAGGCGTTAATCCCAAGATAATCCAATGGGCAAGAGAAAGGGCGAGATATTCTCTTGAGTCTGTGGCGGTCAAGTTTAAAAAAGAGGTTTCTGTTATCGAGAAATGGGAGTCAGGAGAGGACTTTCCTACCTATAGTCAATTGGAAAAGTTAGCAGAAATATATAAACGTCCTCTCGCTTTATTCTTTTTCCCAGAACCTCCCCCAGAAGCGGAGGAAAAACAAGAATTTAGAACTTTGCCAGACTTTGAAATCGAAAATTTGGCCGCCGATACTATCTATGCTTTACGACAAGCAAAAGCGATGCAATTGTCGCTACAGGAAATTAATAATGGTATTAATCCTAGTACCAAGAAAATCTTTCAGGATATTGCGGTTAGCTCTAGGGATGATTTAAGGATATTAGCCGAACAGATCAGAAATTATTTAAACGTTACTCTAGAAGAACAACTGACCTGGAATGATCAGGAAACTGCCTTAAAAAAATGGCGGAGTGCCGTGGAAGAAGCCGGTATTTTTATTTTTAAGCGTTCTTTTAAGCAGCGAGAAATTTCGGGATTTTGCTTGATAGATATTGAATTTCCGATCATCTATCTTAATAATAGCACGGAAAAATCTAGACAAATATTTACCATTTTTCATGAATTAGCACATATTCTTTTGCAGACTAATGGAATTACTAAGTCTGACGATAGATATATTAATAGTTTGCAGGGAGCAAATAAAAGTATCGAGATATTTTGTAATAAATTTGCTGCGGAGTTTTTGCTTCCTAATCATGTCTTTTCTGAGATAATTAGAGAAACAATAGTTAACGATAAAATTATCTCGAAAATTTCCAGTGATTATAAGGTTAGTCGAGAAGTAGTTCTACGAAAACTATTAGATAATAACTTTATTTCTCAGAAAGAATATACTCTTAAAGTAACCGAGTGGTACAGTGAGCAGGTGAGAAAAAGTCAGGACAAAAATAAAAAATCTGGAGGTGATTACTATGCTAATCAGGCGACATATTTGGGAGAAAATTACCTAAAACTGGTGTTCAATAAATACTATCAAGGTCAATACGATATTGAGCGCGTTGCTGATTATCTAAACATTAAAAAAGTTGCTACGGTGGAAAAACTTGAACAATATTTATTAGACAAAGGACTGTTTTGATGGTTTACATTTTTGACACAAGTAGTTTTAAGGTTTTAGGAAACTATTTTCCCAAAAGTTTTCCTACCGTTTGGCAAAAAATCGATTTGATTGTGTCAGAAGGTAAACTACAATCAGTACGCGAAGTGCTTAAAGAAGTAGAATATGGCAATAATAAACAATTTGTTCTAGATTGGGTAGACTTCAATAAACAAATATTTTTACCACCCACTGCTCAGGAAACTTTATTTATTGCTGAAATTGTTTCTATAAGAAACTTTAATGATTTAGTGAGTGAAAAAGCAAGATTACAAGGAAAACCAGTGGCAGACCCATTTATTATTGCCTGTGCCAAGATAAAAGACGGTTGCGTAATTACCGAAGAAGCCTTGAAGCCTAATGCTCCCAAAATCCCCACAGTCTGTCAACACTTTTCTATCGATTGTACCAATGTTCAGGGTTTAATGGAGCGAGAAGGTTGGCAATTTTAAAACTAAAATTAATGGATAAATTGCCAATAAATTTATATGTTGAAAAGGCTTTTTCTGGAAAACTAATAACCATGTTCAGCCAGAAATTCTAGGCTAATCTCGCTAGGAGCGTGATAAGAGCGCATTCCTAACAATTTTTCCACATATTTGCCTAAAATATCCCCTTCTAGATTCACCCAATCGCCTAATTTTAAATGGGAAAGATTGGTTTCGGCGTAGGTGTGGGGGATGACAGCCACTTTAAACCAGCTGCCGGAGGCATCACAATCGGCCACGGTTAAACTGATGCCATTAACAGCTATACTGCCCTTACCGACGATATAACGAGCTATGTAGTTATTCCACTGCTCTTCTAGGGAACTAGGGGCAGCAAAGCTCATTTCCCACGAATTAGCCACGATTATCGATTCGACTAAACAGCCAATACCGTCCACATGACCGGTGACAAAATGACCGCCGATTTTACTACCCACCCGCAAAGAGGTTTCTAGGTTAACGTTGGTTTCTGTTTTAATCCTTCGTCCCAAAGTAGTGCGCTGTAGGGTTTCTGGGGAAGCGGTGGCCAGAAAACCCTCTGGGAGAATTTCCTCGACTGTCAAACAAACCCCATCCACAGCCACACTATCACCAATCATTAAATCTCGGATAATTGTATCAGAGGATACAGACAAATATAGTCTATCAGTATCCACGACCCGAATCGTTGCCAAGGCTTGAATTAATCCTGTAAACATCGGCTTTTTTCTCGACTATAAATCCTTATGAGTGAAAGATTGGGCATTTTCCCCAGAATAATCGGCGACAATATGACCATCTCCCACTAATTGGTATTTGTAGGTGACTAATCCCTCTAATCCCACCGGACCGCGGGGAGGCATTTTTTGGGTACTGATACCCACTTCGGCCCCAAAACCGTAACGGAAACCATCGGCAAATCGGGTGGAACAATTATGAAAAACTCCGGCGGCATCGACTCGATCGCTAAAGGTTTTGGCCGTGTTAAGATTTTCGCTGACAATGCCTTCCGTGTGTCGAGAACCGTAATAATTAATATGTTCGATCGCTGATTCTAGACTATCAACAATTTTAATTGACAGAATTAAATCACTATATTCGGTTTGCCAGTCTTCTTCTGTGGCCGATGGTACGTTAATCATCTGACGAGTTGCTTCATCTCCCAATAATTTAACCTTTTTTTCCTCTAATGCTCGGGCCACTGCGGGTAAAAATTGTCTAGCGATGTCTTGATGAACCAATAAAGTTTCAATGGTATTACAAGCGGCAGGATATTGGGTTTTACCATCAACGGTAATCCTAATTGCTTTGCTTAAATCGGCTTCTTTGTCGATGTAGAGATGACAGATACCATCGGCATGGCCGAGGACAGGAATGCGGGTATTATTTTGGATATAACGAACAAATTCGTTAGAACCTCTAGGAATAATTAAATCGATGTATTGATCGAGTTTTAAGAGTTCCTGAATTTCTTCTCGTGTTGTTAATAATCGTACCGCCGCTGGATTAACTTTAGTTTCACTCAAGGCCTGATGAATAATTGTTACTAAAGCTTGACAAGAACGGATCGCTTCTTTCCCCCCTTTTAAAATAACGCTATTACCAGATTTAATCGCTAAACTGGTAATTTGAATTAAAGCATCGGGACGAGCTTCAAAAATAACACCTACAACCCCTAAAGGACAGGTTATTCTCCGCAGAATTAAACCTTGATCTAATTCCCGATTAATTTGCATCGTAGCTAAAGGATCTGCTAATTTAGCCACATCTCGCACCCCGGCAATAGCGGCTTTTAATTTGCTGGGACTTAACTCTAATCGCGCACATAAAGCTGGGGATAATTCCATCGCCTTGGCTGTTTGAACATCGGCGATATTCGCTTCTAGTATTTTATCGGCATTGGCAGTTAAAGCCTCAGCAATAGCCTCTAAAGCTTCATTCCTTTCTTCGTTAGTCAGGATAGCCAGTTGACGACTCGCTTGACGGGTTTCTCTGGCGATTTCGGGGAGGGATAGAGAAGTTGTAACCATAGAAAATTAAAAGTAATAACCGCTATCTTGTTTATTTTATCTTATTTTTGATCAAGTTTCAGGGTCATTAGACCTCATTGTAAAAATCAAAAATTGTTGTTAGGGTTAGGAGTCAGTAGTCAGGATAATTAAGAATCAATAATAATCAATTAAATGGTCTATTTACGGATTTTAGGCAATTTAATCCTTATTTTTGCCGTTTTTGAACCCTCAAAAATTAATTAGGCAAGAGGTTTATTGAAGGTTATCTAGAAAAAATAGCCGAAATTAGTAATTTTTCTATCCTAGACCTGTAGAGACATTAGAGTTAACATCCCTACAGAATCTAGACTATCTAGACCAGATTGGCAATCAGACAGTTAGATACCTCTTGACGCGCCCAATTATCGGCGGCTAAAATGTCATCTAGGCTAGGGGTAGAAGTGTTATGAATTGCAAAGCGATCGCAAACTTTTTCGATCACCCGGGGAATATCTAAGAAGCTAATCTTTTCTTCTAAAAATAACGCTACCGCTTGTTCATTAGCCGCGTTTAATACTGCTGGCATTGCCCCACCCGCGCGGCCAGCTGCGTAGGCTAATCCCATACAGGGATATTTTTGATGATCGGGTTCTTTGAAGGTTAAACTGCCGGCTTTAACTAAATTTAAAGGTTCCCAATCGGTATAAATTCTTTCGGGCCAAGACAAGGCATATAACAGGGGTAAACGCATATCTGGCCAGCCTAATTGAGCTAAAACCGATGTATCCTGTAACTCAATTAAAGAGTGAATAATACTTTGAGGATGAATAACAATATCGATCGCATTATAATCGACACCAAATAAATAATGAGCTTCGATAACTTCTAGACCTTTATTCATTAAAGTAGCCGAATCGATGGTGATTTTTCTGCCCATAGACCAGTTAGGATGTTTCAGGGCATCAGCTACGGTTACTTGCGGCAATTTTTCCACGGGTAAATCCCGAAAAGCACCCCCAGAAGCGGTGAGAATAATCTTTTTTAATCCCCCAGTGGGAACTCCCTGTAAACATTGAAAAATAGCTGAATGTTCCGAGTCAGCAGGTAATAATTTAACTCGGTGTTTTTCCACTAAAGGCAGCACCACTGGACCGCCAGCAATCAGGGTTTCTTTATTAGCGAGGGCGATATCTTTACCAGCAGTAATAGCGGCAATTGTCGGCAGCAATCCCGCACAACCGACAATTCCCGTGACGACGCTTTCGGAATCGCCATAACGGGCCACTTCGATTACTCCTTCCTTTCCTGCTAGGATAATCGGGGTATAGTCAAGGTCGGAAATTAGGCTTTTTAGGTCTTCTAGTTGACCTTCGTTATTAATCGCCACGATTTGCGGGCGAAATTGCCGAATTTGCTCCGATAGTAGTTGAATATTATTACCCGTGGCTAATCCCACCACTTGAAACTTATCGGGATGATCGGTGACAATATCGAGAGTTTGAGTGCCGATCGAGCCTGTAGAGCCTAAAATCGAGATTTTTTTCATTAGAAACTTAATATAATTTGGGGATTAGCTTTAAATATACGTTCTCTGGTGTCCTTCCGGCACATCAGCGTAAATATTAAACATTTGTTAAAAAAGTTGATAGTTTGACCTTTTTATGCTACGGCTTAGAAAAAGTTAGCGATAGAGATGGTGACAGAGAAGAAATCGAATAGAAAGGCCAATGGATTAGGCTGTCTAGCGGGGGGTCTGGTTTTTTGCCTCTTATTTCCCCTGTGTGTTTTCTTTTTTGGTTGGTTATCCTTCGCTCTTGGGATGAGTTGTGCTTTCCCAGTCAATGTTCGACAGAGGAGGAAATAATCAAGTTTATCCTATCAATGATTTCGTTTTTTGGGGGAGGATTGGCAGTACCTATATTCCTCAGTTGTGCCGTGGGAAAAGCCGTTAGATTTGGGTTAAGTCGGAGAAAAAATAACCGAACTTAAACATAAGTTCGGCTAGATTTAATTTAACAACTGGATAAAACTAACTTTCTGTCGCCGTTGCTGTGCTGGGGGGTAACTTAATATTAGTAGCTAATCCCAGAATTTGCAGCAGACGAATGGTCATCCAAGTCAGGTCAACTTCCCACCATTGTAGTCCATGACGGGCAGAATACTGATAGGCATGGTGATTATTGTGCCAACCTTCACCAAAAGTTAAGAGAGCAACCCACCAACAATTTTTAGAATTATCGTGGGACTCATGGCTAACATAACCAAATTTGTGGGTGGCGCTATTGACAAACCAAGTGGAGTGGAAAACTAAGACCAAGCGAACAAAAATTCCCCAAATTACAAACGGCCAACCGCCTATAGCATAGAGAATTAAGCCTAAAACAATTTGGATAGGAACAAAATAATTTTGACAGAATTTATAGAAAGGATCGTCGGCGATATCTTGGGTAAAACGAGCGATTTCTTCGTCGGCAGGAATTTCGTGCAGCATCCAACCCATGTGACTCCACCAAAAACCTTTATTAGAATCGTGGGGATCGGGAGCAGTATCAGAATATTTATGATGAATACGATGTAAACCTATCCATGCGATCGCACCTCCCTGACAAGCGAGGGTCCCGCAGAAAACCAGAAAGTATTCTAGCCATTTGGGAGTCTTAAAACTCCGATGGGAGACCAGACGATGAAAACCGAGGGTAATTCCTAAACCCCCGGTAATCCAATAGAGAATCAATGTCACTCCCACTGCACCCCAGCTAAAATTGCTAGGCAAGAAGGCTAAAAGAGCCACTAAGTGGATAAAAGCCATGTAGATGAGAGTCACCCAGTCAATGGGAAGTTTTTCGGAAGTCGCAACAGTCATTGAATAACCCAAAGGGAAACAACAGGAGACAGAGCATCATTGTCTTATCTGTCTCGATTTGACACAGGGGGAACTTTGACGCTTAATGAATAGTAACAAATATCACAGTCTATTGTTTGATGGATATCCCCCCTCTACTCCACAGGGCAGAAAAGGCCTTACTCCCCATCTTTTCGGAAATTGACGCACAGGTCAAGGAAAATCTCCGTCAAGTCCTCGCTGCTTTCCGTGAAAACCGCGTCGGAGTGCATCATTTTGCCAGTGTTAGTGGTTATGGTCATGATGACTTGGGACGGGATACTTTAGATCAAGTGTTCGCCCAAGCCCTGGGGGCCGAAAAGGCGGCGGTGCGGGTACAATTTGTTTCAGGAACCCATGCGATCGCCTGTGCCTTGTATGGGGTTCTTCGACCGGGGGATGAGATGTTAGCGGTAGCGGGTGCGCCCTACGATACCCTAGAAGAAGTAATTGGGATTAGGGGCAGTGGTCAAGGCTCTTTAAAGGATTTTGGCGTTGTTTATCGGCAATTAGAGCTAGATTCTACCGGTGCGATCGATTGGTTGGCTTTGGCAACAGCAGTTAAACCCCAAACCCGTTTAGTACATATTCAAAGATCCTGCGGTTATTCCTGGCGATCGAGTTTGTCTATTGACGAAATCGAGAGAATTGTCCGTATAGTTAAACAACAAAACCCGAATACAGTCTGTTTTGTCGATAATTGCTATGGAGAATTTATCAACACCCAAGAACCCACCGACGTGGGGGCAGATCTGATGGCCGGTTCTCTAATTAAAAATCCCGGAGGTACAATCGTCACGGCCGGGGGATACATAGCAGGTAAAGCGGAATTAGTGGAAATGGCCTGCTATCGTCTGACAGCACCTGGAATCGGTAGGGAGGGAGGGGCAACTTTTGACCAAAATCGTCTTCTTTATCAGGGATTGTTTCTAGCACCGCAAATGGTGGGAGAAGCGATGAAAGGCAGTCATTTAATTGCCTATGTGGGCGATAAGTTGGGTTATCCGGTCAATCCTGCCCCTTTTGTGCCTCGACGCGATATTATTCAAGCGATTAAACTCGGTTCCCCCGATAAGCTGATTGCCTTCTGTAAAGCCATTCAAGCCTATTCTCCCATCGGTTCCTACTTGGATCCCATTCCTGCCCAAATGCCGGGCTATGAGAGCCAAGTAGTGATGGCTGGTGGCACGTTTATCGATGGTAGCACCTCGGAATTCTCCGCCGATGGACCCCTACGGGAACCCTATATCGTTTTTTGTCAGGGGGGAACCCATTGGACTCATATTTCCCTGGCCCTAGAACAAGCGATCGCAGCTTTATCTTGAATGGTTCCTCTCACCTTCCTTCTCTCCCCTAGTTAAATTCCTAACTTCCTGTCTTTGTGGTTAACAAAAAGTAAAACGTAGGGTGCGTTAGACGGCCAAAATTGCTGCTGTGACTGGAAGGTAACAATCCCTCGTAACGCACCACCTATCATCGACTGTGATTGTGTGATGGACTATGATTGAAGTAACGCACCACCTATCATCAACTAAGTAGCCAATTACAATTAAAGATAAAATACAAAGAACCAGAAGCTTGTCCCACTATCTAAAAATTAATTGAGATTACTTACTTATAATAACAGTGCTACGATAAAACCGATCAAATATCTCAGGAGTTGTCATGAATTACAATCGCAATATAATACCATTAATGGCGGGGGGAATTTTAATATTAGCTTTTACTACCATACTGCGCCCTTTTGCCGTTATTGATACCGGCGAACGCGGCGTTGTCATGTACTTTGGCAAAGTGCAGAAACAAATCCTCGATGAAGGAATTCATCCTGTTATACCGATTGTCACCAAGATCAAGACCCTCAACGTTCGAGTGCAAACAACGGAAGTAAAGGCAAAAGGAGCTTCTAAAGATTTGCAAGATGTGGAAACAACTATTATCGTTAACTGGCACATCGACCCCGACAAAGTCAATCAGATTTATCAACAAGTTGGGGATATCAATGCGATTGTCTCTGGTATTATCAACCCAGCAGTATCGGAAATTGTCAAAGCGGCAACAGCACAACGTCCCGTACAAAATATCTTGCAAGAGCGAGGAGAACTCAAACGTGAAATTGACACTTCCCTCGCCCAAAGACTGAGACGTTATGGGATAATTATCAATGATGTATCTCTCGTTAATTTTGGTTTTTCTGAAGAGTTTAACGCAGCGATTGAAGCCAAACAAGTAGCGGAACAAAAGGCACAAGAAGCTGCTTTTCGCGCACAACAAGCAGAACAGGAAGCGAAAGCGGAAATCAACCGCGCGAAGGGACAGGCAGAAGCTCAAAAACTATTGCGCCAAAACCTAACAGCAGAAATTTTACAACAACGAGCAATCGAAAAGTGGGATGGACGTTTTCCTGTCGTCATGACTGGTTCAGGCTCCCTTCCCCTGATCAACATCGATTCCAATTTGTTATCATCTCAAAAAAAGTAAATAACTTTAGTTCGCATTAAAGAGATTTTACCATGACTTCCACGAAAGAATAGGGCCGACTGGCTAAGGTAAAATTTCCCGCAAGAACTGCTGGGGCCGCATCTTAACTTTGTAGAAATATCGACAATCGGGAATTATCAGTGATTTTAAAATTATTCCCAATATATGAACAACCGCAGGTGAGTATCGTAGATTGACGAAAATTAAATGCAGCCACTTCTGGAACTTGTTTAACTCGATGCCGGACGGGAAAATAAACACAAATCTAACTATACTCATTACAATATAAATATCAACGACCACGATTAAAAACTCTTATGCGGGTAACTCTAAAATCGGCCTTGAGTGACAGTCATATCGATGCTAATCAAAACAGCAGTCAACGTCAACTGATGCTATCGATCGCCGCCACCAGTGAACAGATCAACACAAATTTACCGATTAATCTTTGTTTAGTTCTCGATCATAGCGGTTCTATGCAGGGAAAACCCCTAGAAACGGTCAAAAAAGCGGCTTTAAGTTTAATAGAATCCCTCGGAGTTAATGATCGTCTCTCGGTAATAGCTTTCGATCATCGCGCCAAAGTTATTCTTCCCTCCCAATCGCGAGAGGATGATCTGACCTTAATTCGCTCAAAAATTCAACAATTACAAGCGGGGGGAGGTACGGCGATCGATGAAGGGATAAAATTAGGTATCCAAGAAAGTTCCAGCGGCAGCAAAGGTTATGTATCTCATATTTTTCTGCTTACCGATGGTGAAAATGAACACGGAGATAATCAACGCTGTTTAAAATTAGCCGCAGTAGCGGCTGAGTACGGTATCACCTTAAATACCTTCGGTTTTGGCGATCGTTGGAATCAAGATATCCTAGAAAAAATTGCCGATATCGCTGGCGGAAGTTTATCCTATATCGAAAGACCCGAACAGGCTTTAATTGAATTTACTCGTCTGTTTAACCGTCTGCAATCTGTGCGGTTAACTAACGCTTTCCTGCAATTAGAATTAGATGCTCGGACTCATTTAGCCGACTTAAAACCCATTGCCCAAGTTGCTCCAGAAACTATAGAAATGAGCCTACAAAAAGAGGGCAATTTTTACATCACCCGTTTGGGTGATTTAATGATAGATGAAGAAAAAATTCTCCTCCTCAATCTCTATATTGACCAAATTCCCCCCGGTACTCACACCATAGCTAAAGTGAAGATTCGCTACGATGATCCCGCTTCCGGTCAAAAAGGACTAGAAACTGCGACTTTTAGCCTTGATATCACCTCCCAAGCTATCTATCAATCCCAATTAAACGAGCAAGTTCAGAAATCGACTCTGACTTTAGCCAAATATCGTCAAACCCAAATCGCTGAAGAAAAATTAAAACAGGGCGATCGAGCAGCCGCCGCCACCATGCTACAAACCGCCGCCAAAACCGCTCTACAGTTGGGAGAAAAAAACGCCGCCACTGTCCTCCAAACTAATGCCACCCGTTTACAGGTGGGAGAAGAATTGAGCGAGGGAGATTTAAAGAAAACCCGCATTATTGCTAAAACAAGACTACAAACCGACGAAGAAGCAGGAAAATGATTAAAATTCGCCCCTTGCCCCTAGTAATTTTTCTGGTGACAATGTTCGCTCTTCCCCTCAAACAACAGTATTAACTCGCCGTCGGCGATCGAGCCATTGTTGTAAAATAATCGCCGCCGCTTCCCGATCGATCGCTCCCTTATCCCAAGAGGAAAACTGTTTTTTGGCTTTTAAGAATTCTTCCGCCTCTAGGGACGTGCAACGCTCATCAATGTATTCGAGGGGCAAATCCAAGGCGATCGCTAGTTTCTGGGCGTATTTTTGCACCTGTTGGGCCTGAAATCCTAGTTCTCCGGCCATGGTATAGGGCAGTCCCGCCACCAAAATCTTAATATTTCTTTCCTTGACAATCGCCTCAAACTGTGGTATTTCGGCAACAAAGGAAGAACGGATAATCGTGGTTAAACCGGTGGCGATTAAACCAGTGCCGTCACATCCTGCCACTCCTACCCGTTTTTTGCCGATATCTAAGCCGAGGGCGGCGACTCTTTCCATCACACTGGATGCCCCTGATCGGGGGGTTCCGAGGGCGGTTTAACTGGGGGAAGTTCCCCCGGACTGTCGAGGGGGTCCAGGGGGGGATTATTGGGCCATTTTAACCAAGACATCCGACTAGGGATGGGAGTTCGCGGCACCGGTTGTAAACCCTGCAGCATTTCTGCCAGGGCGGAATTTTCCGGCTTAGTTTCGCGGATTTTGTGCCATACCGAGCGCGACATCATCAGGGTGTGGGAACTGCGGATCGCTCCCAATTGTTCCAGATATTCCCGTCTTTCGTGCTGATAATCGGCAGATATCAACTCTAGCGAGCGAGGGGGATACTTGCGAGTGATCTGGGCCATCTGGATTAATAACTTAGGATAGAGCCAAGTGTAGGCGGGATGGACAATTAATTTCGCTTGATGGGGTCGCTCATCCCGATTAGATAGAATTAATTCAAAATAACCGATCGCCGCTTTTCGTTGCGGTTCAAAAACGTAACCGCGACTAATTTGCGGACTGCCGCACCAACTTTGACAGCGATAGAGCAAACTATCAACTAAACTGATTTTAAAATCCTGGATATGGCGATCAAATACCTGACGCAGTAGCGGCGGCATAGACACACAATCTAACTGATAAAGTAATTGAGCGTCAGCATTGCTCACGGGCAGTAAATTCGGTAAATCTGCCTCTTGTTTGCTCAATTCCTGTAATAATTGCGGCGGTAAAGACCAATAGGTTAATTCCGCCAAAGGCTGAAAACCGTGTTGCCGGAAAAGTGCCAAACTGTCCTTTTGATTGATATTAACCTCTAACACCCAGGTGCGCGCTTCCCAAACCGTTTCTAGACAATAACGCAGTAATTGCGCCCCGATGCCCTTGGGTTCGCTTAAAGACTCCGCCGGATGCACCCGCACCTGTTCCACCCGCCAAGTGCTGCGACTACTATTAAAAGGGGTGACTTGGATTGCCCCGCGAATTTTCCCTTCTTCTCCCCGATTGGCCATGGACTCAGCCACATAGACATGAAAACGGTGTTGGAGAGGATTGGGAAAAAAACTGAGAATTTTAAACAACCCAAACCAAGGCCGCACCTGTTGCACCTGCGTGCGGAAATTTTGGGCGCGACGATCAATATCCTCATCGAAGTCATCCAGGGTTAAAGCTTCAATGTCTTCCAAATCCCGATATTGTACGGGACGGATCTGGCGATCGCTAAAATCGTCCCCTTGGGGAACAGGAGAAGTGGTCATGGCTCTGGGGTAAATATCGTCTATGCACCTATCTTACCGCAGAATCTAGAGGCACTTCCCCACCAATAACAATTTCTGAGGGATCATAGGGGACCACCACCGAAAGAACACCTCGATCGGTCGCTGGGGTTTTTTGGGCCAAATTTCCGATCATGACAATTCGATGCTACAATAACGGACGGTTAATCAGTCCGAATTTGCAGTAAAAGTCTTTGAGTCAATCTGTAGATACCACTAACACCCTAGACACTCTAGCTCAAGAACTAGCCGCCATTCAGCAGACCGGTTCTAAGCGCGTCGCTTTATTGGGTTCCCGTCACGTTCCCATCACGCACCAGCAATTGATCGAAATGATGGCCTATGCCCTCGTGCTGGCGGGCAATCGGATTATGACCTCCGGGGCGACGGGAACCAATTCCGCCGTCATTAAGGGGGCAATGCGGGCAGATCCTAATCTGTTAACCGTGATCTTACCCCAAAGTCTCGATCGCCAGCCCCTGGAATCCCAAGAACAACTCCAGCAGGTTATCCATCTGGTGGAATGTCCCGAAAATGACCATCTATCCCTAGGGGAAGCCAGCAGCCTCTGTAATCGGGAGATTATCAATCGTTGTCAACAGTTAATCTGTTTTGCTTTCCACGACAGTCAAACCCTTTTGCAAACCTGCGCGGAAGCGGAAGATCAACGCAAGCTAGTTACCCTATTTTATTTTGACTAAATTCAGCGATGAATCTCTCCGTCAGTGCCATTCTTCTCTATTCGATAGTGGCTGCCGCTATCTCTGTCTATCTACCTTTTCTGCTGGTGGCTTACGCTAGAGCTAAGGTGGGTTACGATACCTCCGCTCCCCGGGCCATGTTCGACCAACTCCCAGACTACGCTAAACGAGCAACTTGGGCCCATCAAAATGGTTTTGAAACCTTTATGATCTATAGTGCCGCCGCTCTCATGGCCTACGTTACAGGAGTCTCCTCCTCCCTGGCCGCTACCTGTGCGATCGCCTTTGTGATCCTCCGGCTTTTATTTTCCCTTTTTTATATCACTAATGTCCCAATCGCTCGTTCCCTGATGTTCGGTCTCGGCTCTCTCTGTACCTATACTCTCTTTGGGTTGAGTTTAATCAAGATTCAGTAGTTCGGGAGGGGCAAAAACCCCGATGGGAAATCGGGTTAGAAGTTGCTTAACCCGAACTAAAGTTAATTCTGTTACTGATAAACCGGTAATTTGGGATTATCCACTGATAACAAACCAGTTAAAAGTGAGGCGGGTTTTTGACTGTAGGGCCAGGCAAAAGCATGACGAAAAGCCGCATCTTGACAAGCTTGTAATTGTCGAAAATCGATCACGTCCAGGGTGAGTAAATTTTCGTACTCGAAGGGCAGCCGGACATTGTGTAAACCGGCATTATCGGTACAGATAGCAATATCAACCCCCGCTTCAGAACAGCGATCAAAGACTATCTTTAATTGCGATAAACTTTTGAGGGTGCCAGTTTTTAAATAGGTGGTGGGACAGACTTCTAAACATTGATGACGACGGGCAACTTCCGGCAGCAATTCCGGATATTGTAGGGGAATTTGAATACCGTGACCAATTCTTTGCAGATAGGGCAGTAATTGGGGATAACAACCGTCCTTTGTTTCGTAAAGATGGCCGGTGGTATTTAAACCCTCTTCCCTGGCATAACTGTATAAACCAGCAAATTCCTCTAGTCGAGTTTGGTAGTAGGAATCACCCCCGGCAATATCGATCGCACAGACGTATTCTTTCATCTCTAGGGCCAGATCAACGATCGCTTTGTTGACTTCGGAGGGAAGTCGCGAGTGCATACAGAGAATTTGACTGGTAATAATCGGATATTCGCTCATTTTCGAGGCTTGACCGACGATCTCGACAATCGAGCGCATTTGCTCGATTCGCTCTGTTTGGTTCAAATGTTCGTCGGTGCGATAGTAGGGAGTATAGCGCAATTCTAAATAGGCAAGATTCTCGAAGATGTAAGCGCCGCGAATCAGACGATAAATAAAATAGGGCAAAGTTTGGGCGGTTTGAACACTTTCGACGAGGGTATGTAATTCCAAATACTCATCTAAACTATTGCGTTCACGGGTGTAAAATTCCTCAAAAGCGGGGTATTCCTGGAATTTGGCCGCTAAATCCCGCTCATGTCTGTGAAAGTAGCGCCAGAGAATTCTCGGTACTACCGATCCCCCTAAATGCCGATGCAAATCTGCGTATAAAGCCACAACTCCGATGCTCCTTAGTCTCTCAAATGTTCCTTAAATATAACGAAGTTTTACAATTGTTTGACAATCGTTCCCAAATAGTACCAGTACCTATCCGGTGATCGGTTGGGTGTTGGGGAGCGGGGAGATAGTGAACAGTCGCTAGTACAAGGCTCAGATCTGATCACCGATCACTGATTCAAGGCTGACAGCTAGAATAAGGTCATTAAACCTAAATAAAGCTTTAGGGAATAGAGGGGTGACAACATATACAATGATTGGGGTTTATCCTCAAGCAACCCTAAGCCTATGCCACGCCGTGATGACTTACAGAAAATCCTAATCTTGGGCGCTGGCCCGATTGTCATCGGACAAGCCTGTGAATTCGACTATTCGGGAACTCAAGCCTGTAAAGCCCTACGAGAAGAAGGTTATGAGGTAATTTTAGTCAATTCTAACCCCGCCTCGATCATGACCGATCCAGAAATGGCCGATCGCACCTACATTGAACCAATTCTGCCGGAAATTGTCGAGAAAATTATCGCCAAAGAACGTCCTGATGCGATTCTACCGACTATGGGCGGTCAAACTGCCCTCAATACCGCCGTAGCTTTGGCCAAAAGCGGCGTTTTAGAAAAATATAACGTGGAACTGATCGGGGCAAAACTTCCCGCTATTGAAAAAGCCGAAGATAGGGAACTATTCAAAAAAGCAATGGAGAAAATCGGTGTTCCCGTTTGTCCTTCGGGGATTGCCAACAATTTAGAGGAGGCAAAAGCGATCGGTCATCAGATCGGTTCCTATCCTCTCATTATCCGGCCGGCCTTCACTTTAGGCGGAACGGGGGGCGGTATTGCCTATAACCAAGAAGAATTTGAACCGATGGCCCAGTATGGTCTAGATTGTTCGCCTACATCGCAAATTCTCGTCGAAAAATCCCTAATTGGCTGGAAAGAATACGAATTAGAGGTCATGCGCGATCTAGCCGATAACGTGGTGATCATCTGTTCGATCGAAAACTTTGACCCGATGGGGGTCCATACCGGCGACTCGATTACGGTTGCGCCCGCCCAAACCCTGACCGATAAAGAATACCAACGCCTCCGGGACTATTCTAAGGCAATTATTCGGGAAATTGGCGTAGAAACCGGCGGATCGAACATCCAATTCTCCGTTAATCCCACTAACGGCGACGTAATCGTGATTGAGATGAATCCCCGGGTATCCCGTTCTTCGGCCCTAGCATCGAAAGCCACGGGATTCCCGATCGCTAAATTTGCCGCTAAACTAGCAGTAGGCTACACTTTAGACGAAATTCCCAACGATATCACCAAAAAAACCCCGGCTTCCTTTGAACCGACTATCGATTACGTCGTCACCAAAATTCCTCGCTTTGCCTTCGAGAAATTCCCTGGCTCCCAACCGATTCTAACCACCCAGATGAAATCCGTCGGGGAAGCCATGGCTATCGGTCGAACTTTCCAAGAATCCTTTCAAAAAGCGCTTCGCTCCCTAGAAACGGGACGTTTTGGCTTTGGTTGCGATAAAGTCGAAACTCTCCCCCCTCTCTCGGAAGTCCGGGCCGGTTTGCGGACACCTAACCCCGAACGGGTTTATAGTATCTATCATGCTTTTAAATTGGGCATGAATGGGGAGGAAATCCACGAACTAACCGGGATCGATCCCTGGTTCCTCGATAAATTGGCCGATTTGATGGAAACCGAGAAGTTTCTCAAACGAACTCCCCTGAAAAGTCTCGGCAAAGAGGACCTATTCGCTATTAAACAACAGGGATTTAGCGATCGCCAAATCGCCTTCGCCACCAACAGCAGCGAGGACGAAGTGAGAAGTTATCGCAAGGGTTTAGGTATTGTTCCCGTTTATAAAATGGTGGATACCTGCGCGGCGGAATTTGAGGCCCTGACACCCTACTATTATTCCACCTACGAACAGGTAGAATCGGAAGTTTTACCCTCCGATAAACGCAAAGTGATGATCCTCGGTGGTGGTCCCAATCGCATCGGCCAGGGGATAGAATTTGACTACTGTTGTTGTCATGCCGCTTTTTCCCTCAGTCAAGCCGGTTTTGAGACGATTATGGTCAACTCTAACCCGGAAACTGTCTCCACCGATTACGATACCAGCGATCGCCTTTACTTTGAACCCCTGACCAAAGAGGATGTCTTAAATATCATCGAAGCGGAACAACCAGAGGGTTTAATTATTCAATTCGGTGGGCAAACTCCCTTAAAACTGGCGGTTCCCCTGCAAAAATATTTAGAATCGCCTAATTGTCCCGTAAATACCAAAATTTGGGGAACTTCACCCGATTCGATCGATACCGCCGAAGATCGGGAACGTTTTGAAAAAATCCTCCGAGAATTAGATATCCGACAACCCCTCAACGGTATTGCCCGCAATTTCCAAGAATCCCAAGCGGTGGCTCAACGCATCGGTTATCCTGTAGTAGTACGTCCGTCCTACGTTTTGGGCGGTCGGGCGATGGAAATCGTCTATTCCGATAGCGAATTGGAACGCTATATGAAGTATGCGGTACAGATAGAACCGGATCACCCGATTTTAATCGATAAATTCCTCGAAAATGCCATCGAAGTGGATGTGGATGCCCTGTCAGATGCCACGGGAACAGTAGTTATCGGGGGATTAATGGAACATATCGAACAAGCGGGCGTACATTCGGGCGATTCTGCCTGTTCTATCCCCCATACGTCCCTGAGTGCCTCGGTTTTAACCACAATTCGACAATGGACGGTGGAACTAGCGAAAGCTTTAAAAGTAATCGGTTTGATGAATATCCAGTATGCGGTACAGGGGGAGACAGTTTATATCTTAGAAGCGAATCCCCGCGCTAGTCGTACTGTTCCCTACGTTTCCAAAGCAACGGGAGTTCCTCTGGCAAAAGTTGCCTCCCTCGTCATGTCGGGCAAAACCCTAGCAGAATTGGGTATCATCAGCGAAGCAATTCCCCGTCATATCGCCGTCAAAGAAGCGGTTTTACCCTTCCAGAAGTTCCCCGGTGCTGATACTCTCCTGGGACCAGAAATGCGTTCTACAGGGGAAGTAATGGGGATTGACAGCGATTTTGGCAAAGCTTTCGCTAAGGCAGAAATGGCCGCCGGCGTGATTTTAGCCACCAGTGGGACGGTTTTTGTCTCGATGAACGATCGCGATAAAACCCCCATGGTTCCCGTAGTTAAGGATCTGCAATCCCTCGGTTTTCGCGTCGTCGCCACTTCCGGAACTCGTAAAGTTTTGTTAGAAAACGGTTGCGAAAATATCGATTTAGTGCTAAAGATTCACGAAGGTCGTCCCCACGTTATCGATTGGATCAAAAATGACTTGATTCAGTTTATTGTCAATACTCCCAGTGGTGAAGAATCCCAAAACGATGGCCGACAAATTCGCCGTACTGCCCTCGATTATAAGTTACCAATTATCACCACTATCGCCGGGGCAAAAGCGACGGTAGCGGCCTTAAAATCCCTGCAATCCCAACCTTTAGAGGTGAAAGCTTTACAGGATTATCTCGCCTAATTTCAGTTGTCAGTGATCAGTTATCATACTAAATCCGTTGAGTAACGCACAGAAAACGGGTTTCTCGGAGAAACCCGTTTTCTACTCATGCACTCATGCAAAAAGGCGAATAAATAATCAGTCTTTAATAACCAGATTTAGTATCAGTTATCAGTTCACTCTTTACTGCTTACTGTTTACTGATTACTGATTACTGTTCACAGCAAAAAAGCTCCCCACTTCCCACTTCATAATTCATAATTCATAATTCCTATGACCGATACTCTCACCGACTATAAAAACCTAATTAGCGAACTGATTAACCGTTATAAAAACCGCGTCGATTTCCTGACAATTCGTCTGGAAGAAGCGCGGGGGACGAATATTCTACTACGTTCCGAACGAGTGGAAACCCTCAGCGAAGGTATTGCTATCGGTGGTCAGGTACGCGCTTGTTATAAAGGAGGTTGGGGATTTGCCAGCTTTAATCAATTATCCAGTTTACAGGAACGATTAGAAGATGCGATCGCTGCTGCCCGTTTAATTGGGGAAGAAGAAACCCTGATTGCTCCGGTAGAACCTGTAATTATTAGTTGTGAATTGCCTTTAACGGGAACAGACCCGCGTTTAGTGCCATTAGCTGATAAAAAAGCCCTCTGCGATCGCTATAATAATTTATTGCGTCAACATCATCCCAGTATTGCCACCACTTCCGTCCGTTACAGCGATAGCAGTCAACATATTCTTTTAGGCACTTCTGACGGGACTTTAATCGAACAAAAATGGTCAGACTTAGAAATGCGTTTTTCGGCCACCGCTAGGGATGGGGACAGCGTACAAACAGGCCGGGAAACCACCGGTTCCCGAAAAGCTTTCGAGGATCTGGTCAATTTAGAAGAACAGGTGCAAGGGTCGGCTAAACGGGCCGTACAAGCCCTAGTTTTGCCCCCTGTCAAGGGCGATACCTACACCATCGTCATCGATCCCATTTTAACCGGTCTGTTCGTCCATGAGGCTTTTGGCCACCTTTCCGAGGCAGATATGTTATACGAAAATCCCGACCTTTTGGAAGTGATGAGTATGGGCAAACGTTTTGGACCAGATAACCTGCAAATCTTTGACGGGGCCTATCCGGAAGGTCATCGGGGCAGTTATTTTTATGACGATGAGGGAACCCCCGCGACCACGACTCAGTTAATTAAAGATGGGGTTTTGGTGGGAAGACTGCATTCGCGGGAAACGGCGGGCAAATTAGGCGAAAAACCGACCGGTAACGCTCGTTGTCTCAATTATCATTATCCGCCCATTGTCCGCATGACCAACACTTGGATTGAACGGGGAACCACTGCCGTTAAAGAGTTATTTTCGGGGATAAAAACGGGAGTTTATGCCCAAAATTGGCAGGGAGGCATGACTAACGGCGAAATGTTCACTTTTAGCGCCGGGGAAGCTTGGATGATTCGCGATGGAGAAATTGCTGAACCCGTTAAAGATGTGACTCTCTCCGGTAATGTCTTTAAAACCCTAGCCAATATTGAGGCAATTGGGGATGATTTCTACTGGGACGAGTCAGGAGGCTGCGGAAAAGGGGGTCAAAGTGGTTTACCCGTCGGCTGCGGTGGCCCCAGTCTCCGCATCCGCGATGTGGTGGTGGGGGGAGAAGCAGATATTCAGTAATCAGTGAGCAGTAAACAGTAATCAGTGATCAGTAAACAGCAAAGAGTGAAAAGAAAGTGGGAAACTACTATTTAATACTGATAACTGATAACTGCTGTAGCGGAGTTTCATCCTGGCGAAATCTATCTCATCTTCTCGTCACTGTCTTCAATTTCTTGCTCATCTTTATTGATTTCTTCTTTAAATCCCCGTAAAGTTTTCCCCAAAGCTGCCCCAAATTCGGGTATTTTTTTCGGTCCAAATATCAGGAGAACAACCACAGCAATAATTACTATTTCTGGCCAACCTAATCCAAACATAATCTTGAAAGTAAAAAGTAAAAAAAGAGAAAGGAGTCAGAATTCAGGAGTCAGAAACTTAACGGTAATAACTGATAACTGATAACTGATAACTGATAACTGACTCTATGCTGCCACTTCAGCGCGTTTATAAGCTTCGTCGAGGACTTCTGAGAGAGTTGGATGGGTGTGGATGCGGAAAGCGAGTTCATGGACAGATTTACGTTCAGCGATCGCATTGGCCGCTTCTTGAATTAAATCCGATGCGTGGATACCGATAATATGAACACCGAGTAATTCGCCCGTATCCTGACGATAAACGACTTTAGCGATGCCTTCCGTTTCTCCTTCCGCTAAAGCCTTGGAATTTCCCTTAAAATAGGTTTTGACAGCAGCGACCTTATACCCTTCTTCCTGTGCCAAAACTTCTGCTTGCGGTTCCGTTAAACCCACATAACTAATTTCGGGGTGGGTAAAAGCAGCGGCGGGAATACTGCGATAATCGATGGTTTTTGGGCGATTACAGATATTTTCAATGGCTATTACCCCTTGACCCGAAGCAGCGTGAGCTAACATCATTTTACCCGTAGCGTCGCCCACAGCCCAGAGATGGGGAATCGGTTCACCGTCCTGAATTACCTGCATTTTGTCATTAACGGCAATAAAACCGCGTTTATCCAGTTCTACCCCGACAAATTCCAATCCGAGATTCTTTGTCGCCGGGATTCTTCCTGTAGCGACTAAACAAGCATCTACTTCTAAAATTTCGATCGCTTCTTTGCTTTTTGCGTCCACCAGTTCAATGGCCACAGGATTCCCCGGTTTAATACTTTTTGCCAAAACTCCCACATAAGTCTCGATGTCTCTAGGTTTAATCAGAACTCTTTCAGCGATTTTCGAGATTTCTGGGTCAAATCCAGGCATGAGACTATCTAAAGCTTCGATCATCGTCACTTCACAACCCAAAGCGGTGTATATATCCGAAAATTCCAGACCGATATAACCACTACCGATAATTGCGATCCACTTGGGTAAAGTTTCTAATCTAACGGCCTCATCGCTGGTAAAAACCGTTTTATGATCGATCTCGATCCCCGGTGGGACAAAGGGAACCGACCCCGGACAGAGCATAATATCCTTAGCGGTGTAGATTTTTTCGCCACTATCCCCGATGACGCTAACTTTTTGCGGACCGGCGATTTTTCCCCAACCGTGGATAGTATCAACCTTGAGACGTTTAAGACTATTAGTGAGATCGCCTCTAATTTTACTGACAAGGTTGTTAGCATGATCGGCAATTGTCGGACGGTCAAAATTAACGCCAGCGATGGCAATACCTAGACTTTTCAGATGGTCACTATCGGCTAATTCTCGCACTCGTCCCGAGGCTGCCAGTAAAGCTTTAGAAGGAATACAACCGCGATTGACACAGGTTCCTCCCATATCTTTGGCTTCGATAATAGCCGTTTTTAGCCCACATTTGACCGCGTGTAGGGCTGCTCCGTGGCCACCAACTCCAGCACCGATAATAATTAAATCGTAGTCGAATTCACTCATAGTCTCTCTGACTCTCAAAGTTAGCATTATCCCATTTTACGATCCACTGTGATCAAGCGGTGCTATCCCGGTCAAAAACTGGAGCCAGTTTTTAGCCATCAGGCTCTTGTGCATTGAAACTGGCTATTGGCAATTTTAGGACAAGACGTTACTAGACCTCTGGTAAAAATCAAAAATTGTTGTTGGGATTAGGAGCCGGTCGTCAGTAGTCAGGAGAATTAAGCATGAATAATAATCAATTAAATGGTCTCTTCACAGATTTTAGGCAATTTAATCCTTATTTTTGCCGTTTTTGAATCCTCAAAAATTAATTATGCAAGACGTTACTGAATCAAAATATGAATACTAATCCTGCATCGTATCCATAAGTTAGTATAGTCCTAGGTTGGAAAAATTAGACCTGCTGCCAATACTTTGCCAGATGAAGGAACCATCTTTCTCCTACCATAATTTAGGCTCGAAACCAGAATCATTAATGATTTCTACCGTTTCTCCCGATGGTTTAATTACAAATAAACCTTGTTTATAGGCATAACGATCTACTCCTTCATCTATTTCTATTCCTGCCACTGCACCATAAGCTTGATAGTTTTTATAATGGGGAAATGCTTGTTTAAATCGACTTAATTTTTCTAAAAACTCGTTGACATCATCTTTCGATAAACGAGACTTACATTCTACTAAAACTACCTCGGTTTCATCGACGGCTAAAATATCAATCTCCATGGCTATTCCTTGCCGTTTTACCCTGGCACGACTGTAGGTTTCTTTGACATCGATACCTTTGCCACGAAATAGGCTAATAACAGCAGGTTCGACTAATTCCTCGACAAATCTTCCCCAGCGAGTGGTTAAACTATCCACAGCACGACTGGTATTGGCCACTGTTTTCTCTAGCTTGGCTAAACGGCGATCGGCTTCAGCAGCCCGGCGATCGGCTTCGGCGGCCCAGCGATCGGCTTCGGCCTTGGCTTCGGCGGCCCGGCGATCGGCTTCGGCCTTGGCTTCGGCGGCCCGGCGATCGGCTTCGGCCTTGGCTTCAGCAGCCCGGCGATCGTATTCTTGGCGTGATTGTTCAAACTTTTCGTTAGTTTTCTCAAAAAGTTTATAGATATCTTCGATGGTAATCGGTTGAGACATGGTTATTTGTTTTAATCTTTCTTATTTTACTTCTTACTATAATTGTACTAGCAAAGTACAAGTCATTTTAGGGACGGGTGTTAATTGAGCAAGTCAATAGTTATACTAAATCCGTTGAGTAACGCACAGAAAACGGGTTTCTCGGAGAAACCCCTTTTCTACTTATGCAAAAGGCAAAACGGAGAATAAATAATCAGTTTTTAATAACTGGATTTAGTATGAGGACGATATAGCGGGGACGGGAACCACAGTTTCTTCGTTGATCATGGTTTCTAACTGTTCAGCCTGGGATTTGGCTCAATAAATTGATGATTGTAAATAATTGTTACAAATACTTGACTTAAGATAGGGTTTGCTGAAAAAGCTTTTCGGTGGTGGCAGGGTGTGGGGTGTGGGGTGTGGGGTGTGGGGTTTTACCGATTTTGAGGTAGTCAGTTGCCTAATTTTCAGGGAAAAAGTACCTGAATTTTGCCCCCGATCCCCGCAATGGCTGGCACTTTTTGAGGGAAAAAAAGTC